>JASLIH010000419.1 GCA_030152105.1 Actinomycetes bacterium | reverse complement strand
GGTTGAACATGGTCATCTCCGGCGGTACCGGCACCGGGAAGACAACGCTGCTCAACGTCGTGTCGCAGTTCATCCCCGAGGAAGAGCGGATCGTCACGATCGAGGACGCGAAGGAGCTGAAGCTCCACCAGGAGCACGTCTGCTCGATGGAGTCCCGGCCGCCGAACATCGAAGGCGTCGGCGAGGTTCGCATTCGCGACCTCGTCCGCAACTCGCTGCGCATGCGTCCCGACCGGATCATCGTCGGTGAGGCTCGAGGCGGCGAGGCCCTCGACATGCTTCAGGCCATGAACACCGGCCACGACGGATCGCTCACCACCGTCCACGCCAACTCGCCCCGCGACGTGCTGTCACGGCTGGAGACGATGGTCCTGATGGCCGGGGTCGACATCCCGATGCGGGCCATCCGGGAACAGATCTCCTCGGCCATCAACCTGATCGTCCACCAGTCGCGGCTCAAGGACGGCTCCCGCCGCCTCACCCACATCACCGAGATCGTCGGCATGGAGGGCGACGTCATCACCCTCCAGGACATCTACACCTTCGACTACCGGGCCGGCATCGACGAGAACGGCCGCTTCCGGGGCATCATCCAGCCCACCGGCCTCCGCCCCCGGTTCCTGGAGCGGCTCAGCGACCACGGCATCCACTTCGACGCCGACCTGTTCACCTCCGACACCGGCACGGTCCCCCTGGCGATGCGTCGATGACCCGCCGAACCTCCCGGGCCGGGATCCTGCTGCTCGCCGGGGTCCTGCTCGGGTCGTTCGCGTTCGCGGGGGTAGCCGCCGGCCAGGAGAACGAGCGGCTCAAGGTCGAGTTCAAGGAGAGCGACCCAGGCGAGGGGAAGCTCGGGGTCACCGTCGGGATGTCTGGGCCGGCCTGGGACCCGAGCCTCGCGCTGAACCAGGACGCCTTCTCGGCCAGCATCAACGGGAAGAAGGTCGACATCACCGGCGTGACCCCATTTGGCGTGCAGCAAAGCGGCACGCGCGGGCAGCTGGCGGTGATTCTGGCCGTCGACACGAGCGGCAGCATGCGCAAGAACGACAACATCGCCAAGGCGCGAACCGCGGCCGCCCGGTTCGCGGCGGGAATGCCGCCAGGCACCCGGCTGGGAGTGCTCTCGTTCGGGACCAGGACCAAGCTCGAGCAGGGCCTGACGACCGATCGAGCCAAGGTGCAATCGGTGATCCAGAACCTGCAAGCGGAAGTCAACGGCGGCACCGCCCTGTACGACGCTGTGGTCGAGGGTTCCAAACTGCTCGCCGCCGAGCCTGGTCAGGCAAACCTGGTCGTGCTGTCGGATGGGAAGCACGAGGGAACCGCTACCACCCTCCAGCAGGCAATCAAGCAGGCCAAGGGGAAGGCAAGGGTCACCACCGTCGCCCTGGACGCGGGGTTCCAGCAGGACGAAGCGGCCCTGGAGGAACTGGCCGCCGCCACCGGAGGGAGGACCCAATCGGCCTCCGCCGAGAGCCTGGAGCTGGTGTTCCAAGGGGTCGCGGATGAGCTGGCATCGCAGTACGTCGTCGACCTTGCCCTGCCGCCCGGTCTGGGGAAGCGAGTGGACCTCCAGATCCAGGTCGAAGCCAACGGCGAGGTGGGCACCCTCGACAAGCCGGGCTTCCTCCTCCCTGGGAGTGCCAGTCCGACGACCATCCGGGCAATCCCCGGCGGGCTGCCGTCGGCCCCAGGGCTCTCGCGGCTGGAGAGCCCGCAGGGGCGGTACGTCATCGCCATCACGGGGTTCACCACCGTCCTGCTGGCCTGCCTGCTGCTGTTCGGCGCCGGGACGCGGGGCCCCAAGCCCTATCGGGTGCTGCGCCAGCGGCTCTCCCCGTACTCACTCACCCAGGCGATCTCCGACGACCGGCCGCGGGTGACCGCGTTCGGCTCCAGCGAGTGGGCCGGCAGGGCCACCGCCATGGCCGAGACGCTGGTCCGCCGGGGCAACCTCGAGGAGACCTTCCTCGACCGGCTGGAGGCGGCCGGGCTCAACATGCGGGTGGCCGAGTTCGTGCTCATCTCGCTCGGGTCGGCGTTCATCCCGCCGCTGCTGGTCCTGGCCATCACCCGCAACCTCCTCGTGACCGTGGTGGTCGTGCTGCTCGGTGTGGTCGGGCCCTTCATCTACCTGTCGTTCAGGGCCTCGCGCCGCCAGGCCAAGTTCGATGAGCAGCTCCCGAGCACCCTGCAGCTGCTCGCCGGCGCCCTCCAGGCCGGTCACAGTCTCCAGCAGGCGGTCGACACCGTCGTCCACGAGGCGGGCGACCCGATCGCCGGCGAGTTCCACCGGGTGCTGACCGAGGCCCGGCTGGGCCGGCCCCTCGAAGAGGCCTTGGAGGCCATGGCCAGGCGGACCCGCAGCGTCGACTTCGAGTGGACGGTGATGGCCATCAGGCTCCAGCGCCAGGTCGGTGGGAACCTGGCGGAGGTGTTGCGCACGGTGTCCCAGACCATTCGTGACCGCTACTCGCTGAAACGGCAGATCAAGGCCCTGTCCGCCGAGGGGCGGCTGTCCAGCATCATCCTGTCCGTCCTCCCGCTTCTCCTGTTCATGGCCCTGCTGATCCTCAATCCGGTGTTCCTGAGGCCACTCTTCACCACCTCGATCGGGCTGATGATGATGGGCGGGTCGGTCGTGCTGATGCTCTTCGGCGTGTTCTGGCTGAAGAAGATCACGGAAATCAAGGTCTAGACCGTTATGTCGACCTCACTTCTCATCGTCGGCGCCATCGCCGTCTTCCTGGCCGTCTTCGCGATCGCCTACGCAGTCCAGTCGATCGTGGCCGAGCGCCGCCAGGCTTACCGGACGATCCAGGCCATCCGGGCGGTCGAGCTGCGCCCGACCGACCTGCGCAACCGCGAGCTGGCCCGTCCGGCCCGCGAGCGCCTGCTCAAGCCCTTCTACAACGCCGCCCTCGGCCTCGCGCGGCGCTTCACCCCGGCCGGGGCCAGGGACGCCATCCGGAACAAGCTGGTCCAGGCCGGCAGCCCGTTCGGCTGGGACGCCGACCGGGTCCTGGTCGCCAAGGTCGCCGGGCTGGCCGGCGGGGCGATCCTCGGCCTGCTGTTCCTGGCCGTCTTCAGCTTCGCCTGGCCGCTGCGTGTCCTCGGGTTCGTCCTCATCAGCCTGTTCGGGTACTGGCTGCCGAACGTCGTCCTGTCCAACGCGGTCCAGCGCCGCCAGAACGAGGTCCGGACGGCGCTGCCGGACTCGATCGACCTGCTCACCATCTGCGTCGAGGCCGGCCTGGGCTTCGACGCGGCCATGGCCCACGTCTCCAAGAACACCACCGGACCCTTGGCCGACGAGTTCTACCGGACTCTTCAGGAGGTCCAGCTCGGCCGGAGCCGCAACGAGGCCATGCGCAACCTGGCCGACCGCACCAACGTCCCTGAGCTGCGCGCCTTCGTGCTGGCGATGGTCCAGGCGGACGTCTTCGGGGTGTCGGTCGCCGACGTGCTCCGCGTCCAGGCCAAGGATATGCGGGTCAAACGCCGCCAGCTGGCCGAGGAACGGGCGATGAAGGTTCCCATCAAGGTCCTGTTCCCCGTACTCTTCTGTATCTTCCCAGCTTTGTTCGTCGTGATCCTGGGGCCCGCCATCATGCGCATCACCGAAGTCTTCGCTAGGTAGGTACCCGACAGATGTCGCGCCATGTCGTGCTGCTGCGCCGTGACCCCTCGCTGGGTCTCGCCCTTCGAGCGCTGCTCCACGGCACCGGCCGGGTCACCGAGCTCCTGACCGTCCAGGCCTGGTCGGCACTGCCCGCCGAGACGGTCGACGCCGTCGTCATCGACCTCCCCGTCCCCCGCCGCACCCAGGCCGTCGACCTGGTCCGATCCAGCTTCGGCGGCCGTCTCGTCCTGGTTCTGGACCCCAGCGACGATCCCGCCGCCGTCCCTTCCCATCACGACTGCTCCATCGTCCGGCGCCCGTTCGAGATCGTCGAGCTCTGGCATCTGGTCACCACCGACCCCACCCCCGCCACATCCACGAACGGCGAGCGCGGCCCGGGAGACAAGGGAGGCGCCGCCACGGCCCAGACCGGGGCGGGGGAGCGGCGCCTAGCGGCCAAGGAACCGGGTCGCACCGTTCCAGAGGACCGGGGACCAGCTTCGGTGAGGGAGGCTGGTCCCTCCGGCACGGGTCCGGCGAAGCGAGCCCCAGGCGCGGAGCCCTCAGCCGCCGGTGAGCCGCCAGTTCCGCCCGCTGCCCGGCCGCCGGAGCCCGCCCGACCCGCCGCGTCGAGTTCGCGAGAGCAGGGTCCCGCTGGCTCAGGGTCGCGGGAACAGGGACCCGCAGCGACGGGCCCAGGGCCCATCCCGCCACAGGTCGAGTCCCCCGGAGAGGCCGGCACCGACGCCTCGACCTGGCGGTGGCGCGGGCGCCGCTACGGCCCCGCCACCGCCATCCCGCCGGACCCGCCCGGCGGCGAGCACATTCCGGGCGGTACCGACCCCGGCGCGCCTGCCGACGCGGCAGGTCCGTTCGGCCCCACCGCTTCGGCCGCCGGCGGCCCGCCAGAAGCCGCGACCCAGGACGCGCCTTCGGGCCCGCCAGCCTCCCCACCGACCCCGGAGGAGCGCTCCGCCGCGTCGCGACCCGCCCCGGACCCCGTTTCGCGCGCCACGGGGACCCCGACAGGCCCCGGGCCGGGTCGGCCGACCCCCAGGACAGGTTCCTCGGCCGGAACCACAGGCTCCGAACGGCCGTCCCTGTTTCGCCGGCTCACCGGCCGCCGTGGGGGCCGGAGGTCCGAGGCCGAGGCCCTGGAACCTGAGGCTACGACCGACCTCCGGTCAGCGTCGGTCTCAGCCTTCGAACCAGCCCCGTCCCCACCCGAGGGCCCCCAGCAGCCACCACCCGCCCCTCCTGTCTGGCCAAGCCCCGCCGACCAGAGCCGATCCGCCCCGGGCGACCTCGGCGCGCCTCCCCAGACCGAGTCACGTTCGCAACCTCCCCCACGCCCCCCGGCTCCCGAGAAGGCGCCTCCGACACCGCCACCCGCTCCCGAACGTGCCCCCGCTCCGCCGCGAGCTTCCACACCACCCCGCCGCCCGGCGCGCCCCGGTTCGGCATCCCGTCCCGAACGGCCAGTCCGCCCGACCCGGCCCAGCGCTCGACCCACGCGGCGCTCATCCCCTTCGGCGTCGCGCCGCACGACAGAGCCGCCACCACCATCCCGGCGCGAACCTGAAGCCCCTGTCGCCCAAGAACCGCACCCGCCAACGGACCAGGTCCAGCCCGCCGGCGAGAAGCCGGCGCCCGCCGCCGGTCCACCCGCCACGCCGGTCGGCAAGGCGCAGCCCGCCCGCGACGAGCCGACTCCATCCGCCCGTCAGTCTCAACCTCTCGAGGCCCAGGCGAAGCCCGACCGGCCGGAACCCGCTGCGGCCACTGTTCCCGAGCCGCCCGCCCCGGGGGCCCCGTCCGAGCGCGATGAACCGGCGCCGACCGTCGACAGGGCCCAACCGTCCGAGACCCAAACACGGCCCGCCGAGAAGGAACCCGGTCCGGCGGCTGACCGTACCGAACCGTCCGAGTCCCAAGCGCAGCCTCCACCTGACGAACCCGCCTCGGCCATCGGCCGACCCGAACCATCCGAGGCGGAGGCGCAGGGCGCTGCTGAGGAGTCGGCCCCGGCCGTCGGCCGACCTCTCCCGCAAGAGGAACCGCCGCCGCAGCCCGACCCAGGCGCCGAGGTCCCGGCGGCTCAGCGACCCCGCCCCGCCGAGGACCAGCCCGAGCCGGAGCGGGAGGAGCCCGCTCCCGCCGCCGCGGCGGTAGCCGCGGCCGCACAGACGATCCCCGATGACCCACGGGACGTCGTCGCCGCCGCCACCGGCAGGGAGGAGGCGGGCGACGAGCCCGACCGAGCAGCCGTCACGGCCGAGGCCGACCCGGCCGCCGTGCAGACGGCCGCCGCCCCAGCGAGCGCCCCCCGCGACCCTGCCGCTCCACCGACCGGCAAGGCAGCCGACCCCAAGCGCGGGGGCGGGCGCCGCCAGCGCACGACAGGGCTGCCGCCGACGCCAGCCTGGCCCACCTTGCCACCGTCGGGGCCGATCCCAACGGGTGGCGCCCAGGCGGGGGAGAGCGACCAACCTCGCCGCCAGCAGCCGGCCGCCGAGTCGCGACCCTCGGCCGCCCCGTCCTCTGCCGAGCCCGCGGACCCGCCGGGAGCACCCGCCACCGGGGCGGCCGGCGGGCGTGACCCGGAGGCGGCTGAGACCAGCACCCGGCCGGGAAGCGGCCCCCTTGGCGTCGCCCCGGACGGGCCAGAGGCGCTGCTCGCAGCCGCGGAGGCGGCTGCTGCCCCACCCGGGCCGTTCCTGGGAACCCCGGCACACCCGCCCGGGTCCGCACCTCCCGGCACCGGTGAGGGCGCTCCGTCAGCAGACGAGGACCCGCCGGACCGACGCCAGCGGGGCCGCCGAGCCCGCAGCCTGCTGCGCTTCACCGCCCCGCGTCGTCCCGAGATGACCGACCGGGGCGAGCCCTCGGCCCCCGACGAGCCCCAGCCGCTGGCCGACTTCGACCGGCTCACCGCCTCGATCGAGAGCGTCACCGAGGCCCTCGGCGGCCAGCCGCTGGAGTTCTACGAGCGCGACCTGCCCCAGATCGCCGCCGCCGAGACGGCCCGGCGAGTCCGGGCCGACGTGGTCGTGCTGCTGCTCGACAACGGCGAGGGGTTGATGGAGGTCTCCGGCGGGGTCGGCCTCACCCCGGCCGAGCGTCGCCTGAGCGTCGAGTACAGCCGCGACGTCATGCGCGAGCTGTTCCGGGCCGGCGTCGGCCTGATCGAGGACACCGACCGGGTGCGCGGCGCGCTGGCCGGCATCCCCGGCAGCCGGTCCGAGACCCTGGTCATGGTGCCGCTGGTGCACGAGCGGCTCGGCTTCGGGGTCCTCATGGCCGGTCGCAACCGCAGCCAGACCGGCGTCCCCACCGGGGTCTTCACCGACGCCGAGATCGAGGTGCTGATGGGCTTCGCCGACGCCGCCGCCGCGTCGCTGCGCACCGCGGTGCTCCTGCGCCACCTCAAGGGCCAGCTCAAAGCGCTGAAGGACGACGACTAGGTCGTACCGGGCCGCGCGACCCGCAGGTACACCCGCTGGTCGCCGCTCGAGAACACCAGCCGCCAGCGGCCCGACGCCTCCAGGAGCTCAACCAGGGCGGGCGTTCCACGCCGGCTGGCGACCACGTGCCCGACCCGCCACTCGTCGAGCAGTCGCTCGGCATCCCACCGTCCGGTGATGACGGCGTGGTAGTCGCTCCAGCTGCCCGCCGACGGCAGCTCGACCCGCGAGTCGAACGCCACCTGCACCCGTGGCCCGAGGCGGAACTCCAGGTAGGAGCCCCACGGCTGGTAGTTGAACATCCGCCCCGGTTGCGGGTTGGCGGCCAGCCAGGTCGCTGTGGCCGCCGGGGCGGCGCGCAGCTCCGGCCGCGATCCGGGCATTGCCTGCCGCAGCGGCGGCGAGGCCATCACCAGCACCACCGCCAGCACGGCGAGCACGAGGCCGCTGAGCACCGGCACCCCCCGCTCGGCGCCGGCCGGCCGGGTCGGGGCCGGCCGGGCCAGCGCGCACAGCGCCACCGGCAGCGCCAGCCCGAACCAGGCCCCGGCCCGCATCGCCCACAGGGCGAGCCCGGCCAGCAGCGCCATCCGCAGCAGCTGCTCAGGGACCCGCTCGGGCGAGGGCGCGCGAACCAGGGCCACCACCAGCACTCCGATCGCGACCAGGATCAGTGCCCCGGCCGGCTGGCGAAGGGTCGCCGGCCCCCACTCGGCGACGATCCCGGTGACGGTGGGGTTGGCCGGGAACGAGACCGCGTAGCCCAGCACCCGTACCCCCCACGGGTTGACCAGCAGGGCGGCGAGGCTGGCCGCCGTGACCAGCAGGTACCGGACGGCGCCGGGGCGGTCGCGTCGCCAGATGGCCGCCGCCACCTCGATCACCAGCAGCCCCACGCCGACCACGAAGGCACCATGGAGATTGGCCCACAACAGCATGAGCAGTGGAATCGTCAACGCGACCCGGGGACGCGTCCTGGCAGTCTCCAGGAGGTAGAGCTCGGCGGCGAACAGCAGCATCGAGAACATCTGCGGCCGGGCCGAGAACGCCGCCGCGGCGGCGACGTACCCGGCGAGCACCGCCCCGGCGATCAGGCGCAGATTGGCCGTCCGCCGCCGGCAGGCCGCCGCCACCAGCCCCCAGGCGGCCACCGTGCAGAGCGCGTTGGCCAACGTGAGCAGCGGGAACCCGCCCAGCCGCCAGATCCCGTACAGGGCCAGCTGGGCGCCCCAGTTCTGGTCAAGCCAGTGCCGCCCCGCGGTCGTCCAGGCGAGCACGTCGGTCCGCGGCACCGCCCGCTCGGCGACGATCAGCTCGCCGACCTTGAGGTGGTAGGCGAGGTCGACCGCGCTCGGCACCTGGGCCAGCTCCATGACCCCGATCGCCCCGAGCACCACCACCAGCCACAGTCGCGGCAGGGTCAGCCACGGTCCCGCGCCGGTCCCTTCGGCCACAGCCTCCTGGGCCGGTGCCCGCCGCTCGACTGTGGCCCTCATCGGCTCAGGTCAGATACAGCCGGCCGTCCACCAGCTGCTCGCTCAGGAACCCGCCCATCGGGTCGAAGCAGGCGTGCGCGAACCGTTTGCGGAGCTCGAAGTCGACCCCGACCACCCCGCCACGGTTCTTCTCGAGCGAGAACACCACCCAGTTGTGGAAGGCCTCGGCCACGTTGGGCTGGTAGACGACATGATGGCGCGCCACCGCCCGGTGCTTGTCGTTCAAGATCAGCACCACGTCCGCCTCGTAGGCCAGCGCGGTGTCGCCCCGCATGTGATGGATCCGCATCCGCTGCGCCTTCACACCCTCGGCGTCGGCGGCGACCACGGCCACCACCGCCACCGACTGGCTCATGGCCAGCTCCTTGAGCCCCTCGACACTCCGCCGGACCTGCTCCTCCTCACCCAGCGGGTCGGGGTAGACGGCCACCTTCTGCAGGTAGTCCACGATCACCACCAGCGGGCCCGACCCCGGACAGGCCCTGGCCAGGCTCCCGATCGCCTCCACCGTGGTCATGGCCCCCGCCTTGACCAGGAACAGCCGCTCCTCGTACTCCGCCAGCCGCCGCAGCACCGGCTCGGCCTGCCCGACCTTGCCCAGCAGGTCCCCGATCCCATGCCCCTCGTCCCCAGCCGCGGCGCCACTCGCCAGCAGATTGCGCAGGTCACCAACGCTGATCGGCGCCTCGGCGCCGGCCATCGCGCTCTCCATCGCGATCAGCCGCTCGAGCAGGAACTCCTCGGAGTGCTCATAGCAGACATACAGCGCCCGCCCATGCCCACCAGCCGCCACGTGCCGCGCCAACTGCAACGCCCAGGTGCTCTTGCCAACCCCCTGCGCCCCGCCCAGCAGGAACAGCTCACCCACCCGAAGCCCACCATGCAGATACGAGTCGAGCGGACTGAACCCCGTCGGAATGCCCCGCAGCCCGTTCGCCCGCCCCGCCCGAACATCGCCGTCCAGCTGCTCCAGCACGCCACGCAGGCTGACAATCCGATGTCCATGGACCCTCGACTGCCCCGGCGTCGCCACCCCAACCCCCTCCAGGCCGCCCACGCAGCCCCCGGAAGCCTAGGAACTCCCCGCCGCCTACGCATCCGCAGAACTGCCCACCCCTTACGACCCAGTTCCAGCCCGTTGCGACCCTCCACACCGAACCGTAGACTCGCCCCCACCACGGGCGTGTAGCTCAGCGGGAGAGCGCTGCCTTCACACGGCAGAGGCCACAGGTTCGAAACCTGTCACGCCCACCAGCACAAACACCCTCCCCAACCCGCTGTGACGCTCGCTGTCAGCAAATCTGTCAGCAAATCATGGTGAGTGGCGAGACATCACACCTCTGGGTGGGGTCTAGAACACGCGGCCGCCGGAGCCGTCCATCTCCAGGACCGCTTCCGCCACCTGGACCGCAACCTCGAGCCGTTGCTGGATCGCGGCGGCCACGCGGACGGCCATCTCCGGGGTGGTGTGGCGATAGCGTGCACCGATGCGACTTCCGCCCTCGAGGTCGCCGCGGTGGCTCCGCTCGTGGCCCATCAGCTCGTCGATCACCCGCGCGGGGATGCCGGCGTCCTCCAGCCAGGTCGAGAAGGTGTGGCGCAGGTCGTGGGGACCGTGCGGATCGACGGCGGCAAGGTCCTGGCCAGCGCGGGCGACCGCGCGCTGGTAGACGCGGCGGAAGTTGTAGCGCGACAGCATCGTCCGTGCGCCGGCGGGAACCCCGTTGCCGCCGCCCGGGCCGGTGAAGACGAGGACTTCCGGGTTGGCGTCGGGTGGGAGTTGCCGGCGGATGG
>JASLIH010000395.1 GCA_030152105.1 Actinomycetes bacterium | reverse complement strand
TCGATGAAGCTGGACCCGACCACCGGGTCGCCGCCGATGCCGACGCAGGTCGTCTGGCCGACCCCGGCCGCCGCCATCTCGTACATCACCTGGTAGGTGAGGGTGCCCGAGCGCGACACCAGGCCGACCGGCCCGGCGTGGGTGATCTCGCCGGGGATGATGCCGACATTGGCCTTGCCGGGCGAGATGACCCCGGGGCAGTTCGGCCCGACCAGGGCGACGCCCTTGGCCCTGACGTAGTTGTAGGCCCTCGTCATGTCCAGCACCGGGATGTTCTCGGTGATCAGCACGACCACCCCGATGCCGGCGTCGGCGGCCTCGTAGAGGGCGTCGACGGCGAAGCGGGCGGGCACGAAGATCAGCGAGGTGTTGGCCCCGGTCTCGGCCACCGCCGAGGCCACGGTGTTGAACACCGGGATGCCCTCGACGTCCTGGCCGGCCTTGCCCGGGGTCACCCCGGCGACCACGTTGGTGCCGTAGTCGCGGTTGCGGAGGGCGTGGAAGCGGCCCTCGCGGCCGGTCAGGCCCTGCACGACCAGCCGGGTGCCGGCGTCGACGAGGATGGCCATTGCTCAGGCACCTGCCTTCGTGTCGGCTCCGGCGCCGGCCAGCTCGACCGCCTTGCGGGCGGCGTCGAGCATGGTGGCGGCCGGGACCACCTTGTCGGACGGTGAGCCGGCCAGCAGCGCCCGGCCCTCCTCCGCGTTGGTGCCGTCCAGCCGCACCACCAGCGGGACCTTGACCTTGTCGCCGAGGCGGTCGAGGGCGTCCAGGATCCCCTGGGCGACCAGGTCGCCGCGGGTGATGCCGCCGAAGATATTGACCAGCACGCTGCGCACCTTGGAGTCGGAGAGGATCACCTCGAGCCCGGCGGCCATGGTCTCGGCCGAGGCGCCGCCGCCGATGTCCAGGAAGTTGGCCGCCTTGCCGCCGGCCTGGGCGACCACGTCGAGGGTGCTCATGACCAGGCCGGCGCCGTTGCCGATGATGCCGACGTAGCCGTCCAGCTTGATGTAGTTGAGGCCCTGCTTCTTGGCCGCCTGCTCCTGGGGGTCGACGGCGAAGGTGTCACGCAGCTCCTCAAGGTCGGGGTGACGCTCCAGGGCCGAGTCGTCAAGGGAGACCTTGCCGTCGAGGGCGATGACCTGGCCGTCGGTGGTCAGCACCAGCGGGTTGACCTCGACCAGCATGCAGTCGGCGGCCACAAACACCTCGTACAGCCGGGCCAGGAGCTGGGCGGCGCCCTTGCGGGCCCGCTCGTCGAAGCCGGCCCCGAACACGAGCTGGTTGACGTGGTAGCTGCGCAGCCCGACCAGCGGGTTGACCAGCACCTTGACGATCGCCTCGGGGTGCTCCTCGGCGACCTGCTCGATCTCGACCCCGCCCTCGGCCGAGGCCATGGCCAGGAAGCCCTTGCTGGCCCGGTCATGCAGGATGGCCACGTAGTACTCGGCGGCGATCTCGGAGGCCTGCTCGACCAGGACCCGCCGGACGGTGTGGCCGCGGATGTCCATGCCCAGGATCCGCTCGGCCTGCTGGCGGGCCTCGGCCGGGTCCTTGGCCAGCTGGATGCCGCCGGCCTTGCCGCGGCCGCCGATCTGCACCTGGGCCTTGACGACCACGGTGCCGCCGATCTCGGCGGCGGCCGCCTCGGCCTCGGAAGGCGACCAGGCGACCTTGCCGCGCGGGACGGCCACCCCGTACTTGGCGAACAGCTCCTTCGCCTGATGCTCGAACAGGTCCAATGGTCAGCCTCTCGGTCGGGGTCGCGCCGGGGTGGTGCTCGGTCAGGCGGCCTGGTCGAGGGCGCTGCGCAGCCACTCGACGATCTTCTGGGTGGGGGTGCCCGGGGTGAAGATCTCGGCCACGCCCTGCTCCTTGAGCAGGACGATGTCCTCGCGGGGGATGATCCCGCCGCCGAACACCAGCACGTCGTCGGCGCCCCGCTCGGCCAGCAGCTCCACCACCCGGGGGAACAGGGTCATGTGGGCGCCCGAGTGGATCGAGAGCCCGACCGCGTCGGCGTCCTCCTGGACCACGGCGGCCACGATCTGCTCCGGGGTCTGGTGGAGGCCGGTGTAGATGACCTCCATGCCGGCGTCCCGCAGCGCCCTGGCCACGACCTTGGCCCCCCGGTCGTGCCCGTCCAGCCCCGGCTTGGCGACCACGACCCGGATGCGTCCCTGCGCCACGGTGCCCGCTGCCCCTTTCGGTGTCGCCCGCCGGCCCGCGCTCCGCTGCCGGGCCGCACCTGGGAAGATACTACCCGGCCGTTGACCACGCGCCCGAAGCCCCTCCGGAGGACGACCGCCAGTGCCCGCCCCCGACCACGACCCGCCGCGGCCCGGCCCAGACCCCGGCCAGGTGCCGCTGCGGCCCGGCCGCGACCCGGGCGGCCGGGTCGCCTATCTGCCGCCCAGGGCGGCCAAGGCCCGCAAGCTGATCCTGCGCAGCCAGCTGGGTCGCGGCTGGATCGTCGCCTCGGCCCTGTTCGGGCTGCTGATCCTGGTCGCGGGCGTGCTGTTCCTGACCAGGGACGGCCACCCCGGCCCGCCCTGGGTGCGGGTCGCTCCCCTGTCGTCGCTGCCCGACGGCGCGGTCGCCGAGGTCGCCGGGCCGGCCGGCCAGGTCGTGGTCGTCGACCGCCGAGGCGGGGGGCTGCGCGCCTTCCTGACCCCGCCCGGCCCCTGCCCGGTGCGAGGGGCCGGCAGCGGGTTCGCCCGCCCCTGCGCCGGCCAGCGCTGGGACCGGACCGGCGCCCCGGCCAGCAACCTCCGTGACGGCCAGGAGGCCCCTCCCCTGCGCCCGGTCACGCCCCTGTTCGCGGGCGGCGACCTGTATGTCAACCCGGCGCCTGACCGGCCCTAGTCCGACCGGGTCGTCCATCCCTGGCCCGAGGGGTGGGTTAGGCGAGGGCGGAGAGCGGCCGATATCTGGAGAGTGACCACTCTGCGTGGTCACTCTCTGGACCTGTGAGGTGGACGGTGATCGCTCGGGTGCTGTGCGCGACCGCCCAGTCGGAGCAGGCGGCTGTGGCGATGGCCGCGCTCTGGGGCGAGCAGGTGGGCCGGTTCGAGCGGACCGCGCCCGGGTTCCAGGGGGCCGTGCTGCTGCGGGAGGGCGCCAAGCTGCTGGCCGTGTCCTGCTGGGACGGCCAGGGGCCGGCCGAGGCGGCGCTGGAGCCGCTGCTCGACCGGGTGGCCAGCTCCGAGCTGGACGCCCTGCTCGCCAAGCCGCTGTCGTGCCGCTTCAGGACGCTGTGACGGTCAGGGCACTGGCCGACCTGGGCCAGGGGGCGAGGGGACAGATCGTCGAGCTGCGCATGCCGCCGGGGCGGCGGACCCTGCCCTCCTCGCCGCTGCGGCCGGGGGCCACCGTGTACGTGGCCGAGGCGACCGGTGGGCGCTGGCTGCATGTCCGCATCGACTACCGCGAGTACTCGATCCCCCTGGGCGTGGCCGAAGGGGTGCTGATCGAGGTGCCGGAGGCTTCCGAGCCGCCGTCGGCCCGCGACGCCTACTCGGTGCTGGTGTCGCGCCTCGACCGGCGTAGCTGGCGGGTCCGGGTGATCGACCGGGCCAGCGGGGTGATCGTCCACAGCGAATGGTTCGAGGAGGAGGCGTCCGCGCGCCGCCGCCACGGCGAGCTCTCCGGCGACGCCGAGGCCCTGGACGCCGCCGCCTTCCGCGCCCGCTACCGGCTGCCCTGATCGCGGTGGTGCAGGGTCTCGCCGTGGCTGTCGTGCTCGGCGACCCCGGCCGGGTCCAGGTGCAGGTCGACCTCGGCCACCCCGGGCACGGCGTGGAAGATGGCGTGACGGGCCCGCTCGCCGAGGTCGTGGGCGGCCCGTAGGGGCAGGTCGGGGTCGACCTCGACGTGGACCAGGACCTGCAGCGACCGGCCGACCCACCGTGCCCTGGCCGCGTGCACGGCCTCGACCCCGCCGACCGACCCGGCGGCCCGCTCGATCTCGTCGATCACCGCCGGGTCGACCCGGTCGAGCAGCCGGGCCAGCACGTCGCGGGTGGTCCCGACAAGCACCCAGGCGATCACGGCCGACAGCAGCAGGCCGGCCAGCGGGTCGGCGGCCGGCCAGCCGGCCCAGGCCCCGGCGATGCCGGCCGCCGCGGCCAGGCTGGCCAGCCCGTCGACCCGCGAATGGTGGCCGTCGGCCTCCAGCGGGACCGAGTTGATCCGCTGGCCGACCCGCAGCTTGTACTGGGCGACGGCCTCGTTGCCGGCCACCCCGACGAAGGCCGCGGCCAGGGCCCAGCCGGGGTTGCGCAGCGGCGCCACCTCCCCGGACAGCTTGGACAGGGACTCGGCCGCGGCGACCACCGCCGAGGCGGCGATGGCCAGGACCACCAGCACGCCGGCGACGTCCTCGGCCCTGGCGTAGCCGAAGGTGTAGCCCCGGTCGGGCTGGCGCCGGCCGACCAGGAAGGCGACCCACAGGATGACGGTGGTGAACACGTCGCCCAGGTTGTGGAGGCCGTCGGCGAGCAGGGCGACCGAGCCGCTGGCGGCCACGATGGCGAACTGGACGGCGGCGGTCAGCCCCAGGCCGGCGGCCGAGAGCTTGACCGCCCGGAGGCCCTCGTCCTCGCCGGCCGGCGAGCCGGCCAGCGGCACCGGGGCGTGGCTGTGGCGGTGCCCGTGGCCGTGATCGTGGCCCCCGCCCACCGCTCCCTCCATGGCTCCAGCCCGCCGGGCGCCGGACGTGCAGCGGGCCCTTGGCGCCAACCGGGTGGGATCGGCGGCGCCAGGGCCCGACTGCCGGAGGCCGCGCACACCCGAGCGGGCGGGGCCACCGATGTCAGGGTAAGCCGCGGCGGCCCTGGATGCCAGTCCCCTCTGTGGAGAAAATGGCCTCTGGGCCAACGCCGGCCCGACCCCGACCTGGAGGTGTGCTGATGGAAGCTCGAGTCCAAGGCGAGGCTCCCGACCGCAACCTGGCCCTCGAGCTGGTCCGGGTCACCGAGGCGGCGGCCATGGCCGCGGCCCGCAAGATGGGCTTCGGGGACAAGGAGGCGGTCGACCAGGCGGCCGTTGACGCGATGCGTCACGTGCTCGGCTCGGTCTCGATGACCGGGGTGGTGGTGATCGGCGAGGGCGAGAAGGACAACGCCCCCATGCTCTACAACGGCGAGGAGATCGGCGACGGCACCCTGCCCGAGGTCGACATCGCCGTCGACCCTGTCGACGGGACCACCCTGACCGCCAAGAGCATGCCCAACGCCATCTCGGTGGTCGCCCTGTCGGACCGCGGCACCATGTTCGACCCCGGGCCGTGTGTCTACATGGAGAAGCTGGTCGTGGGGCCGGAGGCGGCCGACGCGGTCGACTTCGAGGCCCCCTTGGCCCTCAACCTGCGCCTGGTCGCCAAGGCCAAGCGCGCCCAGGTCGGCGACCTGACCGTCTGCATCCTGGACCGGCCCCGCCACCAGGACCTGATCGGCCAGATCCGCCAGGCCGGGTCCCGGGTCAAGCTGATCACCGACGGCGACGTCGCCGGCGCGATCATGGCCGCCCGGGAGGGCACCGGCGTCGACATGCTGGTCGGCATCGGCGGCACCCCCGAGGCGGTGATCGCCGCCTGCGCCCTCAAATGCCTGGACGGGGCCATGTTCGGCCGCCTCTGGCCCCGCAACGACGACGAGCGCCAGGCCGCCCTGGACGCCGGCTACGACCTCGACCAGGTCCTCGACATCGACGACCTGGTCCGCGGCGACAACGTGTTCTTCGCCGCCACCGGCGTCACCGACGGCGAGCTCCTGCGCGGCGTCCGCTTCGACCGCCAGGGCGCCCTCACCCAGTCGCTGTCGATGCGATCCAAGTCCGGGACCTCCCGCCAGATCGACGCCCGCCACCAACTCTCCAAACTGAGCCGCTACGCCTCGATCGACTACGGATAGGGACGGAGGGCACGGTCTGCGACGTGGACGTGGTCCCGTTCTCCCAGCCGCGGCCAGCCTGTGGACAGCGTGTCCGTTCGCGTAGGCTTCGGGGCACACGGCCGTCGAGGCTGACGGCCGCCGCCGAGCAAGGAGGCCCCGCCGTATGAGCCAGATCGACGCCTCGGACTTCTCGTCGCTGAAGACCGCCGTCGAGGAGAAGTCGAACGACGAGCTCGTCAGCGCCATCCAGCAGCAGGAAGGTGGCGTCGACGGCGTCCTCGACAAGGTCTTCGCCGGCATGTCGGACTCGTTCAACCCGGAGAAGGCGGCCGGCCAGCAGGCGGTCGTCGAGTACGAGCTCAGCGCCCCCGACGGCACCCACGAGTACGCCATGCGCATCGCCGACGGCCGCTGCGAGATCGAGCGGGGCCGGGCCGAGAGCCCGCGGGTCACCATCCGCATGGGCCTTGGCGACTTCCTGCGCCTGATCACCGGCGGGGCCAACGGCATGCAGCTGTTCATGACCGGCAAGCTCAAGGTCTCGGGCGACCTGTTCTTCGCCCAGACCTACCAGTCCTGGTTCGACCGGCCTCAGGGCTGAGGGGGCGGCCCGGCCGGCTCGGGGACCGGGACGTCGGCGACCAGCAGCCGGTCGCGGCGCTGCAGCCGGAAGCCGAGCTTGGCGGCCACCCGCAGGCTGGCCGTGTTGTCGGGCGAGGTCGTCCAGCTCGGGACACGGCCCCGGCGCCGCACGTCCTCGCAGACGCCGGCGGCGCAGGCCGTGCTCAGCCCGAGCCCACGGAAGCCGGGCTCGGTCGCCACCCCCAGGTCCTCATAGGCCGCCCCCACGAAGAAGGGGCAGGACACGGCGACCACCCGCCGCTCACAGAACGCGCCCCAGCCGGTGCCGCTGGCGGCCAGTCCCTCGGGGCCGCCCCAGGTGCTGGCGATCCAGTCCGTCTCCTCACCCAGCCCGGCCAGCGACCCGGCGTCGCCGGGCCCGAGCCGGCGCACCTGGGCGGCGCCGCCGTGCTCGGGCGGCGGGTCGCCCGGGGTCTCGAGGACGAGGACCACCCGGGGCCACTCGTGGAGCTCGCGGACGGCCGCGCGCAGCAGCGGCTCGAACGCGGCCGGGGCCTCGACGAACCCGGCGACCCGGCCAGCCACGGCGGCCGGGTCGAGCGCGCCCGGATCGCCGGCCAGCGTCCAGTTGCCGCCGGTCTCCACCAGCAGCGCCCGGGGGGCCGGCCAGCGGTCGGCCAGGCAGCTGCCGTTGCCGGTGCCGAGCAGGTGCTGGGCGATCATCGGCCCCGGCCGCTCGGGCGGGAGCAGGTGGCGGGCCGTCGCCAGCTGCCCACGACTGAGGGGGACCAGCGACGGCGCCTCGGCGGGCACGTCAGCGCCACTCCAGCTCGACCACCACCGCTTTGTGGTCGGAGGCGGGACCGCTGACGATCCGCCGGCCCCTGGGCTCCAGGGCGGCGCTCGCGCCGGCGGCCAGGACGTGGTCGAGCTGGACCAGGGGGGCCGCCGACCCAGGGGGGCGGTTGCGGAAGGTCCCCCCGCGGACCAGCGGCCGCCAGCCGGGCAGCGACAGCAGCCGCACGGCCGGCCACCACAGGTTGAGGTCGCCCAGCAGGAGGCGGGGGCCGCCGCGCTCGTCCAGATGGCGCTGGAGGGCCCGGAGCTGGCCGACGTTGGGGCCGGGGACGAAGCTCAGGTGGGTGCCGGCCACGGTCAGGCGCCGGCCGCCGTCGGCCAGCCCGGCCACCAGCCCGACCCTGGGCTCGTCGCGGCCGCTCTGGGGGAGCGCGACGGTCTCGACCTGGTCAAGGGGCAGGCGCGAGAGCAGCGCGATCCCGTAGGCGGTGCCGCCGGGGTCGGGGTCGCCCGGCACCGGGACCCACCAGCCCTCGGAGCTGCCCGGGGTGCCGAGCAGGGCCGGGGCGTAGCGCCACTCCATGCCGAGGGCCTCGCCGAGCAGGCGGGCCTGGTCGGCCTGGTGGCTGCGGCCCTGGTCGCGGTCGACCTCCTGGACGGCCACCAGGTCGGCGTCAAGGCGGCGGAGCATGGCCAGGGTCAGGTCGAGGTCGACCCGGCTCCCGTCCCAGACCCGTCCGCCGAAGATGTTCCAGGTGGCCACCTTCAGCACCCGGCTCACGAGACACCCATGTCCCACTGGGGGGCGAGGCTTGAGCCCCCCAGTGCCCCCCGCGGGGCGACGTCCCAGTCGGTGGCGGGCCTGGGCGCGGCCGGGAGCAGCGGCTCGGTCACGGCGACCGGGTCGCCGGCCCGGACCCGGCCGGCCGTCACCACCCGGGCGTTGACCCCGAACAAGCCCCCGTTCCTGCGGTGCAGCCAGCGGAGCAGCTCCGGCCAGCGGGAGAGGTCGTCGGGGTCGCGGGTCGGGATCACGCAGCGGGCGCAGGGGTTGAGCAGGTCGAGGGTGACCTCGCCGACCTGGAGGCGGCCGCCTTCCCAGCGCTGCTCGGCGAACGGGGGCGCGTCCAGGTCCAGGTGCAGGTTGGTCCGGAAGCGGCGCAGCTCGACTAGCCGGCCGAGGGCGTCGGCCACCGCCCGCCGGGAGGCCTCGGTGGTCACCAGGACCGACGCCCTGAGGTCCTGCTGGCCGCCCAGGTCGCGGTGGCGCCGCACGGCCAGCCCCAGGTCGTCGGCCAGGGCCCGCTCCAGGCCGGGGTCGTCCCAGCCCCACACCCGGCCGTCGGGGCCGCGCAGGGTCGGCGGCGGCGGGTCGGCCGGGTCCAGCCGGTCGTCGAGGGCGTCGGGGTAGGCGGCCGACCAGGCCAGCATCCCCGGCGCCTGCCTGACGGTGAGCCAGCGGCCGTCGCGACCCTCGCGCCGGTCGAGCAGGGCGTAGGCGCGGTCACCCCCGAGCCCGCGCCAGTCGAGCCGGGCCGCCGCCAGCGCCTCCCCGCCGAGCGACTTGACCGGCCACCGGGCCAGCCCGACCAGCCTCCCGCCGGCCACCACTCAGCTCCCGTCCGCCAGCTGGTGGTCGTAGAGGAGCTCGAGGGAGGGGGCGCCGGCGCCGCCCTCGGGGGTGACGGCCTGCTCGACCCGGAGGGTGGCCCGGCGGCCGTCCAGCTCCAGCTCGCCCAGGTGGTTCTCGAACCGGGGCCCCTCGACCACCCGCCAGGCGACCTCCTCCGGCTCGACCCCGGCCCGGCGGGCCAGCCACCTGGTCACGGCCTGGGCCGGGCGCCGGAAGGCCCGCCGGTGGGCCGCCCGCTGGTCGGGGGGCAGGGGGTTGCGCAGCGGCGAGCACACGGCCTGCCAGGCCGGGCTGTGCCCGCCGACGGCCCCAGGGAAGGAGAGCTCGGCCAGGTAGGTGTGGTGGACGTCGCCGGACAGCACCACCACCGACCCGGGCGCCCTCCCCCGCCGGCCGGCCGCGACCGCCTCGATGAGCGCCCCCAGCCGGTCGAAGGAGTCGTTGAAGGCGGCCCAGTGCTCCAGGTCGATGCCCTGGCGGATCCGCTCCCCGGCCCTGGCCGCCAGGCGGCCCCAGGCCCCGGCGGTCACGGCCTCGTTCCAGGCCTCCAGGTCGTGGACGGCCGGGGCCAGGGCGAACGGCAGGGAGGTGGCCAGCAGCAGGTGGTCGAAGTCGCCGCCGGCCTGCTCCTCGATCCAGGCCCACTCGTCGTCGTCGACCATCTCCCGGCGCTCGCCGTCCAGCACCCGCCCGCAGCGCGAGTCCATCACCACCAGGCGGGTCCGGCCGAAGTCACGCGTGTAACTCCAGCGGGTCCCCTCGATCTCGCGGTCGGCCCGGTAGGCGAACTCGCGCAGGATCCGGGTGGCGTCGCCGGCGTCGCGCACCTTGGCCCAGACCGGGTCGTCGTCCAGGTCGTCTGGGGACAGGTTGCCCAGGTGCTGGTACAGCCAGTAGGAGGCCAGCCCGCTGACGATCCGCTCGTCCCACCAGTCGGTGGCCCGCATGTGCTCGACCCAGGCCGCCGAGGTGTTCCAGTCGTCGCTGATGTCGTGGTCGTCGAAGATCATCGCCGTCGGGACCGTCGACAGCAGCCAGCGCAGGACCGGGTCGCCCCAGGTCTCCCAGTACAGCCGCGTGTACTCCTCGAAGTCGGCCACCTCGAGGCCTGGCGGCCGCCTGACGTCGCGTCGCGAGCGGATGAAGTCCTGCACCCGCTCGGAGGTGTCGTCGGCGTAGATCTGGTCGCCCAGCAGCAGCAGGAGGTCCGGCCAGGTGCCGGGATCGGCGTCGCGCATCCGCAGGGCGAAGGCGTACAGGGCGTCGGCCCCCTTGCCCCGCTTGCGGTCGGCGGTCGGGGGCAGCGTCCAGGGCGGCTCGTGGGGGGCGGCGACCCGGCAGGACCCGAAGGCGATCCGCAGCGGGTGGTCGCCGTGCAGGGTGCGGATGGTGCTGGCCGGGAAGGCGGGCCCGTCCGGGGCGGCCACCGGCTCCGGCCAGACCTGCTCGCCGTCGAGCTCGACCCGGTAGGTGTAGACCCGGTCCGGCTCCAGCCCGCCGATCAGGACCAGCGCGTAGTGGTGGCCTTGGACCCGGAAGGTCGGCGCCTGGCCGTGCCCGCCCCCGGCGGCCTCCCGGCCCGGATCGGCCGGCGACACCTCGACCTCGACCCGGGCGGCGGCGTCGGTCTCCACCCAGACGGTGGCCTGGGTCTCCCCCACATAGCGCAGCAGCGGACCAAGGACGAGCTTCGGCATGGTCTGATGCTACGCCCGCGCCGAGCCGGGCAAGAGCGCGCCCGGACGGGCCAGCAGGCTGGCCGTGACCAGCCCGGCGGCCCCCCGGACGGCCGCGTCCGGGCCCAGGGCCGAGATGGCGATGCGCGGCGGGACCGCCCTGGTCATGGGGATGCCGGACAGCAGCGCCCGCTGGAACGACGCCCGCAGCCAGGGGGCGAGGACGGCGTAGATCCCGCCCAGCACCACCGTGTCCGGGTCGACCAGCTTGACCAGCGAGGCGGTGGCCGTGCCGAGGCTGCGCCCGGCCACCTCGAGCGCGTCCAGGGCGCGCGGGTCGCCGGCGCCGAGGTGCTCGACCAGCGTGCTGACCGGCCCGTCGGACCGCCCGGTGCTGGTCGACACGGCCGGGTCGAGGCCGGCCCGGCGCAGGATCGCCTCCTGGCCGGCGAACAGCTCGAGGCAGCCCCGGCTCCCGCAGGTGCAGGCGGCCCCGTCGGGCTCCAGGGTGGTGTGGCCGAGCTCGCCGGCGTGCCCGTGGGCGCCCCGGAACAGCTGGCCGCCGACGACGATGCCGGCCCCGACCCCGATCTCGCCGGAGATGTGCACGTAGTCGCCGAGGGCGGCCCCGTCCCCGAACCACAGCTCACCGAGGGCGGCCAGGTTGGCCTCGTTCTCGACCAGGACCGGGGTGCGCGCCGCCGGCACCCCGCCGGCCAGCAGCCGGCGCAGCGGGACGTCGCTCCAGCCGAGGTTGGGGGCGCGGGCCACCGTGCCCGTCTCCTGGTCGACCAGGCCGGGCACGGCCACACAGGTGGCCGAGATGGTCAGGCCCTGGGTCGCGGCCGCGGCCACCGCGGCCCTGGCGAGGCGGGCCAGCAGCTGGGCCACGGCCGCCGGGTCGCGGGCCCGGTTGTCGCCCACCTCGACGTACTGGACCCGAGTCCGCCGGGCCAGGTCGACCACGCAGGCGGCCAGGTAGTCGACGTTGACCTCCAGGCCCAGCCCGGCCAGGCCGTCGCGGGCCAGGGTGAGGGCCGTGCCCGGCCGGCCCAGGTCGCCACCGCGCTGGGCGCCCTGCTCGACCACCAGGCCGGCCGAGCGCAGCTCGGTGACGATGCTGGACACCGACGACTTGGTCAGCCCGGTGCGGGCGGCCAGCTGGGCCCGGGTGACCGGCTCGAGGCGGGCCACCGCGTCGAGGACCAGGGCCCGGTTCCGGTCGCGCATCTCCCGCGGGCGCAGCGGCAGGTCACCCGATGGACCGGCCATGGCCAACGCTCCCCGCGGCGAGAAGTTCACTGCTCGAACGAAGTAACCGCATACCTGGCGTCCAGTCAAGCCATCCTGCGACTTCGAGATCGTTCGGATCGCGGACGAAGGTGGTACCACCACTTGACGGGGCGGTGGCTGGCTGGGACCATCTCGCTGCTGTGGCGCGTCTGGACAGGAGCTTGCCATGCAGGACCCCCGCCCGACCCGAGACGACAAGTTCAGCTTCGGCCTGTGGACGGTCGGCTGGCCGGCCAGGGACCCCTTCGGCGAGGCCACCCGGCCCCCGCTGGACCCGGTGGAGAGCGTGCACCGCCTGGCCGAGCTGGGCGCCTGGGGGATCACCTTCCACGACGACGACCTGATCCCCTTCGGCGCCGACGGCGACCAGCGGGAGCGGCACGTCAAGCGGTTCCGCGAGGCCCTGGAGGAGACCGGGCTGGTGGTGCCGATGGCCACCACCAACACCTTCACCCACCCGGTGTTCCGCGACGGGGCGTTCACCGCCAACGACCGCGACGTGCGCCGCTACGCGGTCCGCAAAGTCATGCGCAACCTCGACCTTGCCGCCGAGCTGGGCGCCCAGACCTACGTCTTCTGGGGCGGCCGCGAGGGGGCCGAGACCGACGCCGCCAAGGACGTCCGGGTCGCCCTCGACCGCTACAAGGAGGGCCTCGACCTCCTCTGCCAGTACGTGCTCGACCGGGACTACGGCCTGCGGTTCGCGATCGAGCCCAAGCCCAACGAGCCACGGGGCGACATCCTGCTCCCCACCGTCGGGCACGCCCTGGCCTTCATCGGCTCGCTGGAGCACGCCGCCATGGTCGGGCTCAACCCCGAGGTCGGGCACGAGCAGATGGCCGGGCTCAACTTCGTCCACGGGATCGCCCAGGCCCTGTGGCACGGCAAGCTGTTCCACATCGACCTCAACGGCCAGCACGGGCCCAAGTACGACCAGGACCTGGTCTTCGGCCACGGCGACGTCCAGAGCGCCTTCTTCCTGGTCGACCTGCTCGAGCACGGCGGCTACGAGGGCCCGCGGCACTTCGACTACAAGCCGCCCCGGACCGAGGACCCCGACGACGTCTGGGTCTCGGCCGCCGCCAACATGCGCACCTACCTGCTGCTCA
>JASLIH010000394.1 GCA_030152105.1 Actinomycetes bacterium | reverse complement strand
GACCAGCCGCGCGCCCAGCCCCTGGCCCTCGAAGGCGGGCTCGACCTCGGTGTGAATCAGGACCACCACCCCTGGCTCGGACCGGTACTCGATCAGCCCGGCACGGGTCGCTCCCAGCCAGAGCTCATAGCGCGACGCCTGGCGGTTGTCTGCGACACGGGGTTCTGTCGGCATGCCATCACCTCAATGGTCCTGGTCTCAGGCTAGGGGTTGGCCGGCTGGGGTGGGTTGAGGACGGCTTCGATCTCGAGGAAGACCTGGATGCGGTCGCCGATGACCACCCCGCCGCCGTCCATGGGGATGTTGGTGGTGATGTCGAAGTCCCCCCGGTTGAGCTCGGTGGTGGCCGAGAAGCCGGCCCGGGTGCCGCCGTAGGGATCGCGGGTGAAGCCGTTGACGTCCAGGGCCAGGGTGACCGGCCGGGTCACCCCGTGCAAGGTCAGCTCGCCGTTGACATCGAAGCCGTCCTCGCCGTGGCGGATGCCGACCGAGCGGAAGGTCATCGTCGGGTACTGGTCGATCTGGAAGAAGTTGGCCGAGCGCAGGTCGTCGTCGCGTTGGGGGTTGTTGGTGTCGATGGAAGAAAGCTCGATGGTGGCCGTCACCGAGGAGGCCAACGGGTCCGGTGCCAGGGCGAGTTCGCCCTGGAAGCGGGTGAAGTGGCCGCGGACCTTGCTGACCATCATGTGGCGGACACTGAAGGCCACGTCAGAGTGGCCGGGGTCGATGGTGTAGGTCCCGGCGACATAGCCGGGGATCTCAAGGGCAGTGGTCGACACGACTGGCTCCTTTCAGAGCTACAGGAGGTTTGGTGAATCGCCCGAAGCGGCGGCCGGTCAACCGCCCATCACTTGCGGTAACTCCCGTGGCGGAACTCGTCGACGAGCGCTGGATGGGACGGATACCAGCCAAGCTCGGCTCGGGCCTTGGCCGCGTCGGTGCCCTGATCGAGCAGGAGGACCTCGGCGAAGTAGTCGCCCAGGCGTGCCCGAGCCTCGTTATCGGAACCGGGGACCGCTCCTGGAGCGCCGGCTGCGACGGCAGCCGCCTCCGTGAGCTCGGCAACCGACGAGTTCACTCCGTTGCCGATGACGTAGCGGCCATGAGCCGAGTCGTCTTCCAAGACGCGCCGGAAGACATCCGCCAGGTCCGCGACGTGCACCATCGACCAGTGCTGTTGTCCGGTGCCGAGCATGATCAAGTTGTCGGCGTCGTCTCGGGGTGAACCGAGAAGCACTCCGGGAATCGCTCCCCCGCCGTCACCGTACGCGACGCTGGAGACGATCACGACCCCGCGCACGTCGCTCGCGCCGAGGACTCGGCGTTCGATTGGCTCCTTCCATGCCACCAGCGCAGGCGCGTCCAAGGGAGACTCCTCGCTGATAGCGGAGTTGGCCCCGTAGACCCACAGACCGCTAATGGAGACGTAGGGCTTGCCGGAGCCAGCGAACGCATCGATCACTGCATCAGCCAGCGCGGAGTCCAGGTCTGCGCTGGTGGCGTCACCGGGACTGGCTGTGTGGATGGCCCCGTCTGCCTTGCTGAGCAGGCTCGCGACCGCCGGCCGGTCGTAGAGGTCGACCACGGCCGGTGTGGCGCCACGAGTTGCGACGACGTCCGCCCGGGGGTCGTCGCGGACGAGCGCCGTCACCTCGTGGCCGTGCTCTTGCAGTTCTGTCAGTACGTGAGATCCGATGAACCCTGTTGCACCGGTGAGTGCCACCTTCATAGCCGGGAAACCTCCTGTCGCTCTCGTCAGAGCTCCTTGAGTCTCGCGCACGTCCCCTCGCGGCCGTGCGAACCTTCGCGACGGGCCCAGGCTCGCCACCAGGCAGGTGAGAGGTCGTCACCGGATCATGGTGATTCGCGGGTCGGGCACCGCCGAACGGGATCGATCACGCGGACGGCTCCTGCCTTCGCATAACGGTCAGGCGCAAGCGGGAGAGCCCATGACCGCGGGCACGTGTTGGCGGCGCATCGATGTTCGCGCGCCGTCGACCGAGCACGTACGCTGGCCTGGTGGCGAGAGGGTAGGGCGCTCGGACCGTGTCGCCGGCGACAGGGCGTCAGGCGTAGAACCAGGGCAGGCCGTTGAAGGTGGCTCCAACAATCCCCCGGCTGATCGACCGGGGCGATCTCCTCGCCGCGCTGGATCGCGCGGCGGTGGGGAAGGTGACGATCATCTCGGCTCCCGCTGGCAGCGGGAAGACCTCGCTGCTGCGCGCGTGGGCCGACCGTCCGGGCCGGCCGCATCGGCTCGCCGTCGTCCAGGTGCAACGTAACCAGCAGGACGCCCAGCAGTTCTGGCTTGCCCTGCTCAACGCGGTCCGTCATGTCTCCGGCCCCGCCAGCCGGGCGGAAGCGCTAGCAGCGACACCCGGCTTCGACGGGCGGGCGATGGTTGACCGAGTGCTAGCGGAGCTCGCCGACCATCACGGCCGCGTCATCCTCGTCATCGACGATCTCCACGAGCTGAGCTCGCCGGAGGCGCTTGCTCAGCTCACGCGCCTGCTGACGAACCTTCCC
>JASLIH010000386.1 GCA_030152105.1 Actinomycetes bacterium | reverse complement strand
TCGACAAGCAGATGGTCCTCATGGCGCAGTCGGTCCCGAGCGCGTCCGCCGTGCCGTGCATGCGCACCACGCTCGACGACTGGTTCCTGGACGACCTCGACTCCTGGGACGGACGCACCAGGATCGAGTTCTCCCGCCTGAACGACCAGGTCGCGCTCACGATCTCTCTGACCCGTACCTGTGACCGCGGCGGGGCCAGCGAGACCACGACCGATCAGCCGGGGACACGTCGGTTCGACGAGCGCATCCGGACCGGGTCGTCCTACCGCGACCGGCGCTTCTACCTGCTGCCCGGTGCCTGCGTGACGTACGAGTTCGGGCTGACCGGGGCCGGAGCCGAGAAGGCGGCAGCGGACATCTCCCGCGCGATCGGCCTCGTCAGCCGCGACCAGCTCGCCGACCAGGTGCGCAGGTACAGCGGGGGCCTGCTACAGCTCGACACGGAGCGGCCGCGCTGACCAGGTTGCCGGTCGGCGCCTACCGCCGGGGCAGTGCCTGCCAGGTCACTGATCACCTTGGCTGCGGCTCGCAGCCGGGACGGTGAGCTGCTCGCCCTCGTCCTCCATTGCGGGCTCGGCCTGTTCCTGGGCCCTGGCGTCCTGTGCGGCCGTCGGCTCTGGGTCGGCGGCGCCGCCGACAGCGAACGCCTGGTCCCGCTGCTTACGGGTCCGCTCCAGCAGACCGCTGATCTCGCCGTGGACCCGACCCAGGTCGTCCAACAGTCCATCGCGGAACTCGCGCACCTGGTCGGTCTCGCTCACCACCGCCGCTCGCTCCTGCTCCACTTCGCGGCGGATCTGCTCGGCGACCTCCCGAGCCTGCTCCAGCACCTTCTGGGCCTCATTGGTGACGTCCGCCCGAAGTTCCTCAACCTGCTGCTGGGCCTTCTCGATGATCGTCTCGGCCCGGCGCCTGCCATTGTCCACCAGCTGCTCGGCTGAGCGGCCCGCCTCCTGCAACAGCGCGGCGGCCTCCCCACCGACCTGCTCGAACGATGGCGACCGCTCTCGAAGCCTCGTGACCTCGCCCTCCAGTTCGGCCCGTGCCTGCTCGGTCCTGGCGAACTGGTCGACCGCCTCGCGCAGGCGCGCGGCGAGCTGGGAGAAGTAGGTATCGACCTCGTCGCGGTCGTACCCGCGGCGCACCACCCGAAAGCCCGGTGGTCCCTCCGCGTTGTGCTGCCCGGCCTCGGTGTCGCCTTGATCCATGCTCACGGGACCCTCCACCCACGACGCGCAGGACCTCGTCTGGCCCGCCGCCGCAGCAAGATCGCATCTCCGGCAACTACGCGCAAATCCAGCCAACCCCACCCGCACGTGTAATGCGGATGCCTTCGCGAACGCCCTTATGGACGGACGGATAGGGACGAGTTCAGGCGGAGGCGGCGTCCGGGCGACGATCACCCATGGGCTGCTTGCCTCCGAGTCCAAAAGGGGGATGCATGCGCACGCGATTGCGCGTCCTGGTCATCGGTGCCGTGGCGGCGCTGCTCGTGGCGCCGATCGGGAGCGCCCACGCGCTCAACGCCGACACGCTGGTCACCGTCGGGAGTCCCAGCTCGCCGTTCTCGGCGAACAAACAGAACGAGCCGGCGGTGGCGATCGACGCCAACCACCCGACGGTGCTGGCCGCGGGCTCCAACGACAACATCGACATGGAAGCCTGCAACGCCGGTCCCGACAACGACTGTCCGTTCACCGAGGGGGTCGGTGGGTCGGGCGTCTACTTCTCGTTCAACAGCGGCGACTCATGGTCCCAGCCCACCTATACGGGCTGGAGCGCCCGCAACTGCGTCGGTGCGCCCGGCGACAGTGATCCGCCCTGCGAGCCGCAGGTCGGGCCGATCGGCACGCTCCCCGGCTACTTCGAGGCCGGCCTGGTGTCCGACGGCGACCCGGCGGTGGCCTTCGGTCCAGTGTTCCGCAACGGCCAGTTCTCGTGGGCGAACGGATCCCGGCTGTATTACGCCAACCTGACCTCCAACTTCCCCGGTCAGGAAGGCTTCAAGGGGTTCGAGGCCATCGCGGTGTCACGCATCGACGGGCCGGCATCCACCGGCGTGACCCAGGCCATTGTGTCGGACCAGGCCAACTGGAAAGCGCCGGTCATTGTCAGCAAGCAGAACTCGGCCTTGTTCTCCGACAAGGAGCAGGTGTGGGCGGACAACGCCGAGTCGAGCCCGTTCTTCGGCAACACCTACATCTGCTCGGCGGCGTTCCGGGGGGTGCCGGGCACCTCGCAGCCGCTGGTCGTGGCCACCTCGGCCGACGGCGGTGACAGCTGGACCACCCGACAGATCTCCCCGGCCACCAACAACGTCAACAGCGCCAACGGTTTCGGCCGGTCCGGGTGCACGATCCGGACCGACAGCCACGGCGTCGCCTACGTGTTCTCCTACCAGTTCGCCAACGGCACCCCCGGCAACGGCTTACAGCTCCTGTCCACCTCCACCGACGGCGGCCGCCACTGGACCAAGGCCCGGCCGATCTTCCCAGCGACCGACCTGTGCAACGCCTTCGAGCTGTCCATCGGCCGCTGTGTCGAGGACGGCATCGGCGGCGCCCGTGACGACCTCGGCCCCTCGCCGAGCGTGGACATCGCCAACGGCGCCCCGACCGGCGCCGACGCCACCAACCTGATCGTCGACGCGTGGGCCGACGGCCGCGACGGCCTCAACAATGAGCACGTCATGTTCGCCGCCTCCACCAACGGCGGTGACAGCTGGACCGCTCCCAGGACCATTGAGACGGCCGGGGACCGCGGCTACTACGCGGCCCCGGCGATCTCACCGAACGGGACCGACGTCTGGGTGGTGTACAACGCCTTCACCACCCCATTCCGCGACAACACGACCTCGCCCAGGAACCTGGTCGGGGTGGTCAAGCACGCCGACGTCGCGGCCGGTGCCGTGGGGCCCTTCAGCGAGACCCACCGCAGCCCTGGCGGGGATCCCAGGGGCAGCAGCCAGAACAACCTGGCCGCGGAGTTCCTCGGCGACTATGTCTATGCGGCCGCCACCCGCACCTACGGGGCTGCGGTCTGGAACGACGTCCGCCGGGCCTCCGACTGCCCGGCCATCGACACCTACCGTCAGGCGCTCCACGACGAGGCGGTGGAGGCTGGTGGGCCGGTGGCCGAGCCGGAGGAGCCGCGGGGTGCAGAAGACGCTGTCCACCACGAGATAACCCAGGAGCCGGCTGCGGTCGCTCCGCCCGTCCAGCAGGTGTGCGCTGGCACCTTCGGGAACTCCGACATCTTCGGCGGGACCTACGCCGACCCGACCCCATAACCTCAAGCCGAAACAACGCG
>JASLIH010000526.1 GCA_030152105.1 Actinomycetes bacterium | reverse complement strand
AGGGTGGCCGCGCAGGCGTGGTAGGTCCGCAGCGCCCTGGCCCGGTCGCCGCGGGCGTCGTGGAGCCGCATCAGGAGCCGGTAGGTCGCCTCCCGCAGCGGGTCCTCGCGCAGGAGCCGCTCGGCGTAGCCGATCGCCCTGGCGTGCTCGCGCCCGGCCTCCAGCAGCTCGGCCAGCCGCTCCAGGGCCTCGAGGTAGCGCCGGCGCAGCCGCTCCCGCTCCTCCAGCAGCCACTCGTCGTAGCTGCTCTGGAGCAGGTCGCCGCCGTACAGCTCGACCGCCTCCTGGAGGGCTGGCACCGCCTGCCCGGCCTGCCCGGCCCGGGAGACCGCGTCCTCGAAGGCGGCGACGTCCAGCCACCAGGAGGCGTCGTCGCGCCACCTGAGCGTCCGCTGGGTCACCTCGAGGAACCGGTCGGGGTCGGGAAGGGCCCGCCGCAGGTTGTGCAGCAGGTGGCGCAGGTTGGTCCGGGCCTGGGGGTCGCTGGAGTCGGGCCACAGCAGGAAGGCCAGTCGCTGGCGCGGCTGGGCCGCTTCGCGGTGCAGCAGCAGGTAGGCGAGCAGCGACTCGGCCCTGGCCGAGCCGAGCGGCGGCACCGCGACCTCGTCCCGGCGAAGGTCGAGCTCGCCGAGAAGCCGGATGCGGAGCGTCGCCGATGCCATCGGGCGGGCCGGGTGGTCAGGGCCGGGGGCGCAGGAGGCAGAGCTCGTTACCCTCGGGGTCGCGCAGCACCTGCCACTTGCCGCCGTCGTAGATGTCGTCGGCCCGGGTGGCGCCGAGGGCGACCGCCTGCTCGGTCGCCGCGGCCAGGTCGGTGCTGCGCAGGTCGAGATGCAGCCGGTTCTTGACCGACTTGGCCTCCGGGACCCTGGCGAAGTCGATGGCCAGGCCGCCGGGGGTGTGCAGGGTGGCGTCGCCGTCGGCGACGACCTCGACCGTGCCGCCGAGCAGGCGGCTCCACCAGCGGGCCAGCTCCGGCGGGTCGTGACAGTCGATGGCCAGCGCGGCAATGCCGGCGATCGCCGGTGCCTGGTCGCTCACGTGCGTCACCTCCGGTGGTCGGTCCAGCTCACGCTACCGCCCCGGGCAAGTCCCGCTCCTCGGCGCAGACCAGCGCCCAGGGCCGGTCGGCGACCCGGGTGAGGACGACCACGGCCCGGCCGTCGCCCCGCAGCCGCAGCCGGGTGGTCAGGTCGGCGACGTCAACGGCCGACCCGCGCTTGCGGACCTCGACGGTGCCGACGCCCCGCTCCCGCAGGACCTGGCGGAGGCGCTTGAGGTTCCAGGCCAGCGAGGCCTCGACCCGCAGGGGCCGCCCGAACGGGCTGCGCAGGGGCTCGTCGGCGGACAGGAAGGCGATCCGCGGGTCGAGCTTCCACGCTCCCAGGTCGCGTCCCAGCTCCTCGACCAGCCCGGCCCGGGTCACGGCCGGGCTCGGGTCGAGCAGGAACGCGCCTGGGGGGGCGCAGGCCAGCGCCGGTCCGGGCCGGGCCTCGAGGGTGTGGGGGCCGGGGAAGACGGTGGCCCTGCTGGTCGTGGTGGCCAGCGCCGGTGACCACAGGACCGCCTCCTTGAGCTTGCGCCGGTCGGCCAGCAGCTCCACCTCCCAGCCGGAGGGGACGAGTCCCAGCGGGAGGCCGGGGGCGGCCTTGATCCCGACGGCGGCGACCCGGTCGGCAAGGCCCAGGCACCAGGCCAGCGGCGGCCGGCTCTCCCCCGCCGGCAGCCGCCGCCCCCCGGCCCGCCGGGCCGGGTCGACGAACACCGCCAGCGACGACGGCAGGTTCAGGACCTGGACGTCGGCGCAGGCCACGGCCACCTCCTCGGCGCCGTGGACACGCGTGTTCTCCCTGGCCAGGCGCAGGTGCACCGGGTCGAGGTCGACGGCCAGGGCGGCCCGGCCCGGGGCCAGGGCGCACAGGTCGCCCCCGATCCCACAGCACAGGTCGGCCACCACCGCGAACCCCGCGTACCGGGACGCCCGGTGCCCGGCCAGCGCCTCCCCCGACGCCTGCTCCAGCCCCTCACGGGTGAACCACATCCTGCCCGCCGCCGAGAACTTGGCCGCCCCCCGGACCCGCAGCTCCTGCTGGGCCAGCGCCGCCGCGACCAGCTCAGCCGGAAACCGCTCCCGCAGCCGGGTCCCGACCCCCAAGGCCTCCCCCGGGTCGAGCGGCCCCTCGGGGAGGAGCCGCAGCAGCGCTCGACCCTCGGCCGACAGCAGCCGCTCAAGGGTCTGTCGACCTAGCGGGCCCTGTGGACCCTGTGGATCCGCCGGCACCCCATCCTCCCGCATCGGCTACGCTCCCCCACCGGGGGACCCGGCGCCGGACCGGGTGGGTCGAGGGCGTCCCGGGGTGGGTCGGGCGCCGGACCGGGCGGGTTTGGCGCGACCTCTTGGGATCCGCTGTGGGTCAGGCGACGGGGCCACCGACTTCGCCTGGGGTGAGCTCGAGGGGGCGGCCGTCGACCAGGCGGACGACCCGGTCGCAGAGCTCGACGACCTCGGGGTCGTGGGTGGCGACGACCACGGCGGCGCCGCGGTCGGCGGCGTCGCGGAGCAGGCCGACGGCGCGGTCACGGTTCTCCTCGTCCAGCTCGGCGGTGGGCTCGTCGACCAGCAGGACGGCCGGCTCGACGGCCAGGGCGCGGGCCAGGGCGACCCGCTGGCGCTCGCCGCCCGAGAGCTGGTCGGTGCGCTGGTCGGCACGGTCGCCCAGACCGAGGAGGCCCAGCCAGCGCGTGGCCGCGGCCACCGCGGCCACCGGGTCGCGCCGGGCCACGCGGAACGGGAGCTCGACGTTCTCCCTGGCCGTGAGCAGCGACAGCAGGCCGTAGCCCTGGAACACGAGCGCGACCCGGTCCCGGCGCAGGGCCTGGCGGGCGGCCGCGCCCAGCTCGGCCAGGTCCTGCCCGTCGAGCTGGACGGCCCCGGCGTCGGGCGGCTCCAGCCCGGCCAGCAGCAGCAGTGTGGTCGACTTGCCCGACCCCGACGGGCCGACCAGCCCCACGACCTGGCCGTCGTGGACCTCCAGCGACACCCCGTCGACGACGTTGCGGCCGCCGCGGATGGCCACCAGCCGGTCGGCCGCCAGCGTGGTCACGGCCGTCCCTCCTCCTGGGTGCCCTCGGTGGGCTTGAGCACCACCTGGTCGCCCTCGACCTCGACCACGACCCGGGCGCCGGGCGGGAGGACGTCGAGCGCGTGGGCCGGGAGGTGGAGCGAGCCGGTGGGCCCGACGACCGCGTACTCGGCCCCGCCGCGACCCTCGGCGCTGACCCGGCCGTCGCGGATGGTCACGGTCCGGTCCATGGCCGCGGCCACCTCGGCGTCGTGGGTGACCACGACCACGGTGGTCCCGAGGTCCTCGCGCGCCTCCTTGAGCAGCTCCACGACCCGGCGCACGTTGGCCCGGTCGAGCTGGCTGGTCGGCTCGTCGGCGAGCAGCAGGGGCGGGTTGTTGGCCAGGGCGACCGCCACCGCCAGCCGCTGCTGCTCCCCGCCGGACAGGGCCCGGATCGGCTTGTCGCGCTGGGCGCTCAGGTCGACGGCGTCCAGCAGCACCTCGGCCCGGCGGCGGCGCCGGCCGGCCGGCAGCCCGGCCAGGACCATCGGCAGGTCCAGGTTCTCCCAGGCCGAGGCGTGCAGTAGGAGATTTCGGGCCGGGCCCTGCCAGATGAACCCGAGCCGGCGCCGTCGCAGCATGGTCAGCTGGGCCTCCGAGAGCCGGCTGACGTCGATCCCGTCCAGCAGGACCCGCCCGGCCGACGGCCGTTCCAGGCCGCCGAGGATCGCCAGCATGGTCGACTTGCCCGACCCCGACGGCCCCAGCAGGGCCACCATCTCGCCCCAGTCGACCCCGAAGTCGACCCCCTGGAGGGCGACCACCTCGCGCCCCTCCAGCAGGTACAGGTGGAACAGGCCCTCGCAGGCCAGCAGCCGCTCCCCGGCCCGGGCTCTGCGCCCGTCCGCCACCCCCTTGACCCGTTCCACGGTGGTGCTCACGGTCCCCTCCGGCTCACAGCTCCTCCTCACGGAGCAGGGCGGGGCGGGCCTGGCGGACCAGGGCGGCGACCACGGCGGCCAGGCCGAGGCCGACCAGCAGCACGGCCAGCCCGAGGGCCAGCCCGAGGGTGGCCCAGTCGGGGGTGTAGATCGGCGGGGGCAGGGTGGGCCGGTCGGCGAACTGGGGGATGGCCGGGAGCGCGACCAGGGCGACCACCAGGCCGATGACCCCGCCGCAGAGCACCCCGTAGCCGACCAGCGCCCCCTGCTCGACCGCGACCGGCCCCCACAGGTCGCGCCGCCTGGCCCCGAACACCTCGAGCACGGCCAGCTCGAAGGCCCGCCGCCGGCCGGTCAGGTACAGGTGGAGCATGACCCCCCCGGTGGCCAGGGCGGCCCCGGCGGCCGCCCCCACGAGCAGCAGCAGCAGCGCCAGCGACGGGGCCTGCTGGGCCAGGCCGGCCTCGATGTCGGCGGCGGCGGCGCGCGTCTCGACCCGGACCCCGGCGGCCCCGAGCCGCTCGGCCACGGCCTGCCCGCCGGTCCCGCCGACGGTCCAGACCTCGGTGCTCTGCGGCCGGTCGATCGGGTTGCGCTGGGCGTGGACCAGCAGCCAGTCGGCGTCGACGAAGGCGGCGGCGCTGGCGCCGACGGCGCCGGGGAGCACACTGGCCACGCCGGTCACCTTGATCAGCAGGTCGCCGGGGATGGGGCCGCGGACCCGCACCACCCGGCCGACCTCTGCCGACACGGCCCGCAGGAGGCCGGGGGTGACCACCGCCGGCAGGGCCTCGGGCACCGAGGCGTGGCCGATGCCGAGGGTCACGCCCGAGCCGGGGGCGTCGATGGCGACGCTCAGGGCGGCACCGTCGGCCGCGGTGGTGGGGGTCAGGGAGTCCTCCGGCTCGTAGGCGTTGTCGTTGAGCGAGTACCAGCTGGCCGGGTCGTCGAACCCGTCGACCAGCCGCCAGGCGCCGCCCTGGCCGGCACGCACCGAGTCGAAGATCAGGGCGACGCTGACCGCGCTGGCCACCCCGGGCTCGCGCTGGACCCAGAGCCGCTGCAGCCGCCACGGCCCCCCGGCCGGGTCGAGCCGGCCCCGCAGCGGGCGCGCCGCGCCGGGCTCCAGGCGCCCAAGGTCGACCCGGGCGGCGCGGGTCGCGCCCTGCACCAGGGCGACCAGCCGGACCGGGCCGTCGGCCCGGACCGCGGTGGCCCCGACGGTGACCTCGAGCTGGTCGGCCCGGCCCAGGTCGAGCGGCGCCACCGGCGAGGAGGCGAGCCCGGCCATGGTGGCCTCCAGCGACCGCCCGGAGAAGTCGTCGCGCCAGAACCCGACCGCCGGGTAGCGGCCGGGCTGCACCCCGAGCAGGGTGGCCTTGACCGTCGGGGCGTCGCGCAGGGTGGCCGGGTAGCGCACCACGGCCATGGCGGCCCGGCCCGACGGGTCGGCCTCGGCCACCCGCTCGGGCCCGAGGGCGTCGCGGGGGACGCTGACCCGCAGCTGCTCGGCCGCCCCCACCTCGGTGTAGGCGCGGTCGTGGCGGTTGTGGGCCATGTCCTGGCGGACGGTGACCGCGAAGGAGACCAGGCCGAACGCGGCGGCCAGGGCGATCACCACTCGCAGGGCCGGCCCGCCCCGGCGGGCGACCTGGCGGGCCCCGACCCAGGTGGCCACGCCGGTCGAGCGGTGGGTGAGCCGGACCAGCCAGCCCGCGAACAGCGGCAGTGAGCGGCCGACGACCAGGGCCGCGGCCAGGACGGCCAGCCCGGGGGCGACGGTGGCCAGCAGGTCGTAGCCGCCGCTCGCCTGGCGGGTCCCCGAGGCGCGCAGGTTGGCCAGGGCGCCCACGGCGACCAGCAGCAGCACCACGTCGAGGACGACCGCCCGCCGGCCGACCCGGTCCGAGCGCCCTCGCCGCCACTGGTCGAGGATCCGCCGGCGGACCGCGCCGAGGCTGGCCAGGCTGGCCGCGGCCAGGGCGACCACCGTGGCCGCGACGGCCACCGCGACCGCCGCCGGGGTCACGACCACCGGGATGCCAGCCTCGAACTGGCTGCGGGCGAGCAGGTAGGCGCCCAGCCAGCCGACCGCCAGCCCGGCCGGGAGGGCGAGGGCGGCGACCACGGCCAGCTCGAGGACGGCCAGGCCGAACGCCTGCCCGGTGGTGGCCCCCCGCACCTTGGCCAGGGCCACCTCGCCCGCTCTGGCCTCGGCGGCCATGGCGGCGACGACGACCAGGATGAGCAGGGCCAGGGAGGCGAGCTGGACGTCGGCCAGGAGCACGGGCACGGTCAGGGCCTGGCGGTCGGCCTCGGCCTTGGCCACCAGGCCGCCGAGGCCGGTGAGCACGACGGCGTTGGGGTTGTTGATCCGCAGCACCTCGGCGACCCGGCCGAGGGCGGGCGGGACGGCCGCGGTGTCGGCCAGGCGCATCCGGTCCGGCTGGACGAAGTGGTCGAAGCGGGCGCGGATGTCGAGGGAGCCGTTGTCGACCACCGGGAGCAGGTCGCCGCCGGCCAGGAAGACGGCGTCCAGCGGCGGCAGCTCGTTGCCGGTCGGCGGAAGGGGGAAGTAGGCCCGCTGGGCGCCGAACCAGTAGGGGTCGTACGGGGTCGGGGTGTAGATGGCGGCGAGCTCCAGGTCGCGGCCGGCCGCCCCGGCCCCGAACCCCTTGGCCTGGAAGCGGTCGCCGAGGCCGAGGCCGAGCCACTCGGCGGTGCGGCGGCTGACCGCGACCTCGGCCGGCAGGCTGAGCGGCCTGGCCACCGGGCAGCGTCCGGCCTCGACCACCAGGCGGGTGCAGATGCCGTCGCGGCTGGCCAGATAGGCGGAGCCGGGCCGGCCGCCCGCGGCCAGGAGCTCGATCGGAGTGCGCGTCTCGAGGCCGGTCACCGGCGGGGCCAGCGCCGGCACGGCCGGGCGGGCCGCGGCCACCGACTGGGTCAGGCCGCGCAGCTCCCTGCCGTCGGCCACGACCTGGCTGATGTGCAGGCCCGCGGTGTGGCTGGTCGCCGAGCGCAGGTTCTGGGTCAGCAGCGACTCGCCGGCCGCGCGCAGGTAGATGGCCCCGGCCACGCCCACCCCGACGGCGAAGGTGGCCACCGCCAGCAGCGCCGCCGACAGCCCGGCCCTGGCCCGCAGCCCGCGCAGGGCCAGCCGCAGCGAGCTCATCGGCGCCCTGCCGCCTGGGGAGCGGTGGCATCCGCGCCCACCGTGGTCATCGCCCCGGCTCCGGGACCCAGGAGGCCAGCCGCCCGGGGGCCGGGTAGCTGACCTGCACCGACGGGTCGTCGGCGCGGATGAACCGCCAGCTCGCCCCGGCGAGCAGCAGCCAGGCGCCGTCGGGGCTGGGCTCGATCGCGTACACGCCGTCGCCGGCGATGCCCGAACAGAGCAGCTGCGGCGGCCGGTCGCGGGGCAGGTAGGTGGCGGTGCCGGCGCCGCCGGTCAGGGCCCAGCCGCCGGTGGGCAGGAACGCGAAGAGGCCGGGCAGGTGCTCGGGAGCCGACTCGGCCCGACCCCGCTGCAGGTCGACCACGGCCAGGACCTCGACCTCCCGGCCCGTCCTGGGGTCGACGTCGGCCAGGGTGTCGACGATACGGACCAGGGCCTGGCGCCCGTCGGGCCCGAGCACGGCGGTCACGACCACGAGGCCGCGCGGGTCGACCCCGGGCTGGACGGTCCGGAACACCCGGACCACGTCCGCGAAGCCCAGCACCGGGTGGAAGCTCCCGTCGCGCCGCCACAGCCGCAGACCCCTGGTCAGCTGGTCGGAGGCCCCGACCGGAGGGCGGCGGAGGAACTCGCGGCCGGGCACGGGGCCGGCCCGTCGGCCCTCGGCCGGGTCGGCGACCAGGGCCGAGGCGCCGTCGGCGGCCACGTCGTACAGGCAGCCAGGCAGGGTGGCCAGGCGCTTCCCCGACCCGTCCAGGACCCAGCTCCTCGCGTCGGTGACCGCCGGCAGCCGGTCGCCGCCCAGCCGGTAGCCGCAGACACCGAGCACGCTCCCGTCGGCCGCGTGCCGGGGCGGCCCGGGCGACCGCCACCCGGCCGGGACCAGCCGCCGCAGCGACCCGTCCTGGAGCCTGCCCACGGCGGCCGCCCCATCGGCGGTTCGCAGGTACACCAGGTCGGCGTCGGGCCCCAGCTCGGCCAGGCGCCCGTCCGGCGGGTCCGACAGCAGGTGCGCGGCCACCTCCAGCTCGAACCCCGACGGCGCCCGCCGGGTCGTCAGCTCCCCCAGCTGGCCCAGCACCCGGTGCCGATCCCCGTCCGCCCCCTGGGTGTGCACCCGCCCCTGCGGGTCGGTGAACAGCACCCTCCCAGCCCCCCGAAGCTGCTCCACCGGCCCGACCACTCCCGCCGGCCCCACCCCGGCCCCGCCGGACCCGGTCCCGCCTCCGGCCGGCCCGGTCACCGCGGTCGCCCGCTGCCGCCCCACCGCTCGTTCCCCGGCCAGGCCTCCGGCGACCAGTCCGCACACCACCGCCACGACCGGCACCAGCACGGCCAGCCGCCGCCGTCCCCGCCCCCGCTCCACCAGCAGCCCCGGCGACGGCTGCTCCTGGTTGACCACACCCCCGGTGGGTGGCGGGTCGCTCACGGCGCTGCTCCGGATGGCCAGGCGAGGAGGGTGCCGGTGACCGGGCTGGCGGTGGTGTAGACGACGTCGGCCTGCTTGACGATCAGGATCCCGGCGGGCGAGGAGATGGCCACCGAGTCCCCGTCCGAGGACCAGGCGAAGCCGTCGGCCGCGACCATCGGCACCCCGGAGGCCAGCACCCGCGAGCTGCCGCCCTCGGGCTGCCAGGCCAGCACGTACCCGGACCCCTCTCTGGCCGCCAGCTCGGCGGTGGCCAGGTTGCCGCGGCGGTCGACGGCGGCCACGGCCAGGGTGGTCGAGCCCTGCCGGTCGGACCAGCCGATCCAGGCCGGCCGGTGCCCCCCGGCCAGGGGGATGCTGGTCACCTGGCGGCCGTCGCGGTCGAGCACCAGCACCTGCCAGCGGCCGCCCGGCCGGCCGGCCGACACCGCGACCAGCTCGGCGTCGGGGCTGAGGGCGAGGCCGTCGACCACCGCTCCCCTGCCGGCGAGCCGCCGCAGCCGCTTGGCCTCCAGCAGCACCCGGGGCGGCTTGCCCGGCCGCCCGACCAGCACCGACCCGCCCCGGGGGACGGCCGCGGCCCGGCGGAACCCCTGGAGACGCGTCCAGGGCCCGCCGGCTCCGGCGAACACCCCGGCCCTGGCCGCCCAGGCGACCGGGCAGCCGAGCTTGACCGGCCTGGCCCGCCCGCTGACCGCGTCCAGGAGCAGGCCGCCGTCGGCCGGCTGCCCGGCCGGGTCGGGGCAGGCCAGCAGCTGCCGGCCGGCGCCGGCCAGGCCGTCGGCGAGGAAGTTGGCCGGACCGAGCTGGCGGCTGGCGCCGTTGGCCTCGACCCGGGTGACCACACCGCTGTCCAGGGCGACCAGGACGCCCGCCCGGTCGGGCCCGACCACGGCCCTTGCCCGGACGTCCTGGGCCAGCACCCGGCGGTCGGTGCCGTCGGCGTTGACCTGCTCCAGCCGGCCCGAACGCGTCACCAGCAGCGGCCCGCCGCCGAGGCTGGCGCTGTAGAGGACCTGGTTCTCGACCCGGAGCTTGGGCGCCTCGGCGGCCGGCGGGAGCCTGACCTCCGGGGGCGGCGGGTGCGGGCGCGGGACCACCGCGAAGGCGAGCAGCAGGCCGGCCACGGCGCCGGTCGCGAGCCCGGCCAGTCCCCGCGCCGCCGGGCGGGGGCGGGCCGGGCTGTCGTCCCAGACCTCCGGGTCGCCGAGCAGTCGTCCCACAGCCGTCCCTACCTGAATGGCGCGATTGTCGAGGACTTCCGAGGACTATAGGAACGGAACCTGAGAGATTGCTGAGCCATGCTTGGCCGCGCTCGGCGCCGGGGTGCATGCTTCCCTCGCCGAGAGGAGCGTGTGCCCGTGGCTGACGCCGTTGCCCAACTGACCAGCGAGTACCTGGACCTGGTGTTCGAGACGTTCCCGACCGCGGCCACCGTGTTCGGCCGCCACGAGCACGACGGCCGGCTCGAGGACCTGTCCGCCGGGCGCCTCGACGACTTCGCCCGCCGGCTGGCCGAGCTGCGGCGCCGGGTCACCGCGGTCGAGCCGGCCGACGAGGAGGAGGCGGCCGACCGCGACGCGCTGGCCGCCGCCATCTCCGAGGCGGTGCTGGCCGAGGAGGCCGAGCGGCCCTGGCGCCGCAACCCGTTCGAGGCCGCCACCGCCGTGCCCGCGGCCATCCTGCTACTGGTGGCCCGCGATTTCGCGCCGCTGGAGGAGCGGCTGGCCAACGCCGCCGAGCGGCTGGAGGCGGCCCCGGCGTTCCTGGAGCGGGCCCGGACGCTGCTGGACGAACCCTGCCCGGCCCTGTGGCGCCAGATGGCCATTGGCGCGGCCGGCGGCGGGGCCGAGTTCCTGGCCGGCACGCTCGGGCCCCTGGCCGCCGGGACCGGCCTGGCCGGCCGGATCGAGGCCGCCGCCACCGCGGCCGCCGAGGCGCTGCGGGACTTCGCCGGCTGGCTGGGCGACGAGCACGCCGGCCGCTTCCCCGAGGACGCGCCGTTCGCCATCGGCGAGGCCGCCCAGGCCCGCAAGCTGCGCGAGGTCCACTGCTTCACCACCACCCCGGCCGAGTTCACCCAGATCGGCGAGGACCAGATCGCCGAGCTGACCGTCGCCCTGACCGAGCAGGCGGGCAAGCTCGGCGGGTCCGAATGGTCGGCCAAGCTCGACGAGCTCAAGGGCAACCACCCCGACGCCGAGGGCCTGCTCCCGGCCTACCAGCGCGAGCTGGAGCGCCTGGAGTCGTTCGTGTTCCGCGAGGACCTGGCCACCAACCCCGAGGCCGCGGCCCTGGTGGAGCCGACCCCGGAGTTCCTCCGAGGAGTCATGGGCTTCGCCGCCTACCTCCCGGCGGGGCCGTTCGACGCCTGGCAGCAGGGCTACTTCTGGGTCACGCCCCCGCCCGACGAGGCCGGCCTGCGCGACCACTCCTACGCCATGATCCCCGCCGTGGCCGCCCACGAGGGCTACCCCGGCCATCATCTCCAGATGACCAGCGTCAACCGGATCCCGTCGCTGACCCGGCGCGCCATCCGGTCGACCGTGATGATCGAGGGCTGGGGGCTCTACACCGAGCAGCTCATGGCCGACGTCGGCTACTACGACGACGACGCCCGCCTGGCCCAGCTGGCCATGCGCCTGCTGCGGGCGCTGCGGATCGTCCTCGACATGGAGCTCCAGTCCGGCGACCTGACCTACGAGGCCGCCGTGGAGCGGGCCGTCTCGGTGGCCCGCCTGGAGGAGTCCACCGCCCGCTCCGAGGTGGCCCGGTACACCATGACCCCCACCCAGCCGTTCAGCTACCTGGTCGGCTGCCTGGAGCTGGAACGCCTCCGCGCCGCCTCCCAGGCCCGCCTTGGCGGCGCCTTCCACCTCCGCCGCTTCCACGACCGGGTCCTCTCCTACGGCCACATGCCCCCGACCCTGGTCGCCCGCGCCATCACCGCCGCCGACGAGCAGGAGCAACACCGCCGGCCCGACGACAGCTGAGCGCCATGCCCCTCCAGCCGGTCCACGCACCCCAGCTGCTGCTGGCCCCGCCACTGCTGCCGCCGCTGGTCCTGCGCACCGAGAACGGGTTCTTCGGCGCCAAGCGACCGGCCATCGGCGCCTTCGGCGACTGCGAGCCCTGCAACCGGTTCGAGGAGCCGCCCGACCCGGAGCCATCCCGCCGTGATCCGGGTGAACGGCGGCCGGCGGGCGGCTACGTCAAGCACCAGCTGCACGAGGCGGTCGACCTGGAGGGTGAGGCCGGGGACTGCGTGTTCGCCGTGTACACGGGGCGGGTCGTCGAGGTCGAGCGCAGCCCCGACGGGGTCCGGGGCGACGTCACCATCGACCACCACCCGCTCGGCGCCGGCCTGGTCTCGCGGTACCTGCACCTGGAGGGCGCCAGCATCTGCGTTGAGGAGGGCGAGTCGGTGACCAAGGGCGACCTGATCGCCCAGCTCGGCTCGGGCCCGGCCGACCCGCATCTCCACGTCGAGCTCCGGATCGTCCTCGACCCGTCCGACCGGCGGTTCTGGTCCGACCGGAACTCGGTCGCCCTCGACCCGACACGCCTGCTCTACCGGGTCGAGGGCGACGCCCTGCCGGTGCTCTCGGCCGGAGCCGCCTCGGCGGTGACCTCGATCGGGGTGGAGACGGTCGCACACGTGGCGTTCTTCCGCGCCGACACAGCCGACGCCCCGGCCCCGTACCGCATCCCGCTGTACGAGCCGTCCACCGAGCACGAACGCGGCCTGGCCGCGGTGTTCACCAAGGCCCTGGAGCTCGGCCGCCCCGTCGAGGTCGACTACCGCGACTCGGTGTTCTTCGGCCCCCACCGGGTCCCCGTCAGCAGCCGCCTCGCCTGATCCGTCCTCGGGGGAGGTGCTGAGGCCGGGGCGGGCCGGGGCGCGCGGGCGGGGTGGGACGTACCCTTGGGAGTGGAGGGAACGGCTGAGCCTGGGAGGCGGCGATGGCGGAGCGGGGGGTTGCCGAGCGCCGGGTGCTGAAGGTCGGGCCGGGCGGCGAGGCCCGGCGGGCTCGGGACCGGCTGGCCGTCGAGGAGCCGCTGGAGCTGCGGGTGGCCGGGCGTCCGGTCGGGGTGACCATGCGGACGCCGGGCAACGACGTCGAGCTGGCCATCGGCTACTGCATCAGCGAGCGGCTGGTCGCCCACCCGGACGACGTCGAGGCGGTCCGCTTCTGCGCTCCCGAGGGGCAGGCGCAGGAGTTCAACGTGCTCACCGTCGACCTGCGGCCCGGGGTCCCGGTCCCCGACCCGTCGCTCGACCGGCTGGCCGTCACCTCCTCGTCCTGCGGGGTCTGCGGCAAGGCCTCGATCGAGGCCGTGACCGCCGCCTGCCCGACCGTCGCCGGGGACGACCTGGCCGTGCCCACCCGGTTCCTGGCCGCGATCCCGGAGCGGGTACGGGAGGCCCAGCGGGTGTTCGAGCAGACCGGCGGGCTCCACGCGGCCGCCGCCTGCGACGCCGAGGGCGGCGTGCTCTGCGTTCGCGAGGACGTTGGACGCCACAACGCGGTCGACAAGGTGATCGGGTGGGCGGCCACCGAGCGGCGCCTGCCGCTGACCGGGAGGGTGCTGTTCGTGTCCGGGCGGTGCTCGTTCGAGGTCGTCCAGAAGGCGGCTGTCGCCGGCGTACCCCTGATCGCCGCCGTCAGCGCGCCCTCCAGCCTGGCCGTCGAGCTGGCCGAGCAGACCGGCATGACCCTGGTCGGCTTCCTCCGGGGCGACACCATGAACGTCTACACCCACGCCCACCGCGTCACCCTCCCGGCCCCGGCCCGGGCCGCGACCCCGGCCTAGCGTCCGTCGGCTGGACATCGTCGTCGGGGGGGCCGGCGAGCTTGTCGTAGACGTGGAGGGCGGCGGTCCGGCCGGCCTGGGCGCCCAGGGCACCGCCGACGACGGTGAGGGCCGGGCAGACGAACAGGCCGGCGCCCTGGGTCGCCGCGGCCTCGCCCCCGCACGCGGCCAGGCCGGCCCGGCTGCCGAGGTCGGCGCCGATCGCGCCCCCCAGCGCCCCCGCGAACGCCCGGGGGAGCGACTCGCCGTGGCTCACCGAGGCGGTGAGCTCCATGATGGGCGCGGCCAGCGGCAGCACACCCAGGACCCGCCCGTCGACCAGCGGCCGCCCGGCCGCCTGGACGACCCGGCCGGCCGCCGTCCGCACCGCCGGGTCGTCGGCGGTCCCGGCCAGCCGAACCGCCGCCTGCACCCGCGCCTCGGCCGCCGCGACCAGGTGATGGGTCCCCATGGCCACCTCCGCCCCGGCCTCGAGCACCCGACCCACCACGCGCTCGACCACTCCCCCCTGGCGCTCCCCACCGTCGCCGTGCCCGGCCGTGCCCTCGGCGACCCGACGCCCGGGCCGCGGCTGCTGGGGGAGGCGCGTGGCCGCCTGGTCGAGGCGGACGGCGGCGACCCGGCGGGCGGCCGCCGCCTCCTGCTCGGCCGCCTCGGCCATGCGGACGGCCTGCCCGCCCAGCAGCATCGCGGCCGGGTCGACGGCGTCGGCGGGTGAGCGCACCCCGGCTGGCGGGTTCCACGTGCTCCGGAGTGAGGACGCCGACGCGGCCCCGGGCCCGTCGAGGGTCACCCCGGCGCTGGCGGCGAGGCGCTGGGCGCGGTCCCAGGTCGACTGGGCCTGCTCCAGGCGGGCCGACAGCTCGGACAACGCTCCCGCGGCCTGGTCGAGGGCGCCGGCGGCCCGGTCGAGGCCGGTCCGGAGCACGTCCCCGTCGACCAAGAAGGCCTCGCTGGCCGGGCCCCGCCAGGCGCCGGCCACGACCACGACCGAGGTCGTCCCGCTGAGCCGGCCACCCACGTCCCGGAGGGCGCCGGCGGCACCGGCCATGCTCCGCGCCCCGGCGGCCAGGGCGCCCGGGTCCCCGGCTGGCCGGCTCATGGGCGGCCGGAAGCCGGCGAGGGCAGGCAGAGCGGCATCGACGGCTCCTCTCCGGACGAGGCGATCAATCGGCCAAGGGGCAGAACCGAGTTGTAACCGCGCCCCCGCACCTGAACAACCAGCCATCCACACCCCCCCGCCCCAGGCAACCGACCCGCCCCAAGGCCGCGAAGGACCAGTGGCTGGGGATCGCCTCGTTCGCGGCCGCGCTGATCCCGGCCACCAGCTACGGGGACGGGCTGGTGCGGGCTCTACCGGGCGTTCTCGCCCCGGCCGATCCAGGCCGGGCCGCTCGCCCTCGGGGCGACGGTGACCGGGTCGTTCCGCCCGCTGGCGGCACCACCCGGGCTCAGGTCAGTAGATGTCGCCGCTGCCCTGCGGTAGCTGGCCCTCTGCCTGGGCCCAGCGGAGGAACTCCTCCAGGCCTTCGCCGATGTCGCGGGCGATGAACTCGGAGGCCAGCTCGTCGATTCGCTGGTCCGAGAAGCCCTCGGCGCCCAGCTCGGAACGGGCCTGGTTGGCCAGCAGACGGGCGCTCTCGACCTCGGAGGCCTCGGGCTCGGGAATGCTGTCCGGGGTTGCCGGGTCCTGCTTGTCGACGTCGGTGGCGCGCGCGGGCGGGTCGGGCTCGCGGGGCAGGTCGTCGTCGGGCATCTGGATGGACAAGGTCAGCTCACCTCCAGGGTGAACCTACCCGGCCCCGCCCGGATCGGCCAGCGCGGCGGGCGGGGCCGGGCGGTGGGCGAGCAGGCTTGGGGCGCTCCGAGCCGGCAGGGGCGCGGCCAGGCCGGCCTCGGCCGCACTGAGGACCTCCATGATCTCGGCGCCGATCAGCTCCTCGCGCTCCAGCAGGGCGTCCCGCAGCGCCTCGACCAGGGGCCGGTGCAGGTCCAGCTGCTCCTTGACGGCCAGCTTGGCCTCCTTGAGCAGCCGGTCGGTGCGGGCCCGGCCGTCGGGGTCGGACAGCACCCTGGCGACCACGTTGCGCTCGTTCAGGCCCTCCTCCATGGCCATGAAGGAGACCAGCGAGTCGGTCATGCCCAGCGCCCCCACCATCTGGGCGGCGATGCCGGTGGCGTGGACCAGGTCGCCGCCCGGCCCGGTGGTCGACTCGCCGAACCACAGCTCCTCGGCGGCCATGCCGGCACAGGCGATCCGCAGGAAGGCCAGCAGCTCGGTGCGGGTTCGGGTCCAGCGCTCCTCGGCGTCGTTGTGGGCCAGCAGCCCCAGGGCGTCCTTGCGCTTGACGATCGAGAGGACCTCGAGCCGGCGGCCCACCCCGGACAGGTAGGCGGCCACGGCGTGACCGGCCTCGTGGATGGCCACCATCTCCTTCTCCAGCGGGGTGTAGGCCACCGGCTGCCTGAGCCCGATCTCCTCCGACAGCTTGGCCTGGCTGATGTCGTTCCAGCGCATGCCGTCCCGGCCCGCTCGCAGCGCCCAGATGAGCGACTCGTCGA
>JASLIH010000367.1 GCA_030152105.1 Actinomycetes bacterium | reverse complement strand
GCCATGCCCGAGTTCTGGCTCGGCATCATGCTGCTGATCGCCTTCGGGGTCGGGGTCGGGTCCTTCCCCGGGCTGTTCCCGACCGGCGGGCTGTCCAGCCCCGACACCGAGCTGGCCAGCATCGGCGGGGTGGCCGACGTGGCCAGGCACCTGTTCCTGCCCTGCCTCACCCTCACCCTGGCCTACATCGCCGAGTACGCGCTGGTCATGCGCTCGTCGCTGCTGGACGAGCTGGGGCAGGACTACCTGACGACGGCCAGGGCCAAGGGACTGCGCGACGCGCTGGTACTGCGCCGCCACGCCGTCCCCAACGCCCTGCTGCCCACCACCACCCTCATCTTCCTCAATCTCGGCTTCGTCGTCTCGGGGGCCATCACCATCGAGACCGTCTACTCCTGGCCGGGCCTCGGCCTGCTCAGCTACGAGGCCCTGCGGACCCCCGACTACCCGCTCCTGCAAGGGGTGTTCCTGCTCTTCAGCGCGGCCGTGATCATCGCCAACCTGCTCGCCGACCTCCTCTATGCCTACCTCGACCCGCGGGTGAGGACCGGCTGATGACCCAGCCGACCATCGAGGAACCACTCGGCAGGGACCCGGACGAGGGGCCACCCCGGGCGGACACGACCCTGCCCCCGAGCCTGCCCGCGCAGCTCAGCCCGCGGGCCATCGCCCGGGCGCGGCGGCGGCAGGCGGCGGGCCGGGCCTGGAGTGAGTACCGGCGCAGCGCGGTCGGCATGGTCGGGCTGGTCATCCTGGTCCTGTTCATCGCCATGGCCGTGTTCGCGCCGGTGCTCGTCCCCGAGAGCGAGCTGGACGTGACCAGGGCCACCGGCACCCCGTTCTCGCCCCCGAGCGCCGAGTTCCCGCTGGGGACCGACGAGAGCGGCCGCTCGGTGCTGGCCCTGACCGTGTGGGGGTCGCGGGTGTCGCTGCTGGTCGGGTTCCTGGCCTCGGTGATCTCGGTGGTGATCGGTTCGGTGGTCGGCATCGCCGCCGGCCACTTCGGCCGCTGGACCGACTCGACCCTGATGCGGATCACCGACTGGTTCCTGGTGATCCCCTTCCTGCCCCTGGCCATCGTGCTGGCCACCGTGCTCGGGCCGTCGCTGGCCAACATCGCCTTCGTCATCGGGATCACCTCCTGGCCGGGCACGGCCCGGATCGTGCGCGCCCAGGCCCTGGCCGTGACCTCGCGGCCCTACATCGAGCGGGCCCGGGCCCTTGGGGCCGGGGACTGGCACCTGATCACCCGCCACGTCCTGCCCAACGTGGTCCCGCTGATCTTCGCCAACACCGTGCTGATCGTGGCCGTGGCCATCCTGTCCGAGACCACCCTGGCCTTCCTCGGGCTCGGCGACCCGCTGCGGGTGTCGTGGGGGTCGATGCTGGACAGCGCCTTCACCCAGGGGGCCGCCTCCATCGGGGCCTGGTGGTATCTGGTCCCGCCAGGGGTGGCCATCCTGCTGGTGGTGCTGGCCTTCACCATGATCGGGCAGGCGCTCGAGTCGGTCCTCAACCCACGGCTGCGGGGGCGGTGACGATGGCCCTGCTCGAGGTCAACGACCTGACGGTCAGCTACCCGGCCAGGGCCGGCGCGGTGCCGGCGGTGCGCGGGGTCGACCTGACCCTGGACCAGGGCGAGACGCTCGGCCTGGCCGGCGAGTCCGGCTGCGGCAAGTCGACCATGGCCGCGGCCGTGCTCCGGCTGCTGCCCCCGGGGACCACGACCACCGGGACCGTGCTGCTGGAGGGCGAGGACGTGCTCACCATGCGGCCGGGCCGGCTCCGGGCGGTCCGCTGGACCGAGGCGGCGGTCGTGTTCCAGGGGGCCATGCACGCCCTCAACCCCGTCCGCCGGGTCGGCGACCAGATCGCCGAGGCCATCCAGCTGCACGACAAGGTCGGCGACCGGCAGGCCGCGACCCGGGTCGGGGAGCTGCTGGAGCAGGTCGGCCTGCCCGCCCGGCGGGCGCCCAGCTACCCCCATGAGCTGTCCGGCGGGCAGCGCCAGCGAGTCATGATCGCCATGGCCCTGGCCTGCTCGCCCCGGCTGCTGATCGCCGACGAGCCGACCACCGCCCTCGACGTGATGGTCCAGGCTCAGGTGCTCACCCTGCTGGAGGAGCTGGGGCGCGAGCTCGGCCTGGCCCTACTGCTGATCACCCACGACCTGTCGGTGCTGGCCTCGACCTGCGAGCGGATCGCCGTCATGTACGCCGGCCGGATCGTCGAGGAGGGCCCGGCGGCCACGGTGTTCCAGGCCCCCGCCCACCCCTACACCAGGGCCCTGGCCGAGGCGTTCCCGACGATCGGCGACACCGCCTCCCGCCGCAACCCCCACGGCCTCGGCGGCGACCCGCCCGACCCCCGCGACCTGCCCAGCGGCTGCGCGTTCCACCCCCGCTGCCCGGTGTCGATCGCCGTCTGCCCGACCCTCGACGCCGAGCTGTGGCCGGCCGGGGAGGGCCGCCGGGCCGCCTGTGTCCATGTCCGGGACGGCCATCCGGAGCTGGTCCGCCAGGTCCCGCCGATGCCGGTCGGCGAGGACTTCCCGGCGCACAGGGGGGTGGCGACGTGACCGCGACCCAGTCGGCGCCGTCGGACGCCCAGCCCGGCCAGGGGCCGATCCTGGAGGTCCGCGACCTGCACGTCCACTTCGGGGCCAGGCGTGGCAAGGGCCCGACGGCACGGGCGGTCGACGGGGTCGACCTCCAGGTCCAGCCGGGCGAGATCGTCGCGCTGGCCGGGGAGTCCGGCTGCGGCAAGACCTCGCTGGCTCGGGCCATCCTCGGCCTGGTGGAGCCGACCAGCGGCCAGGTCCTGTACCGGGGCAAGCCCATCGGCCGCGGCACCAGCGCCCTCAAGCCCTACCGCCGCGAGGTCCAGCTGGTCCTCCAGGACCCCACCGGGGCCCTCAACCCGCGCCAGTCGGTGTACGAGTCGGTGGCCGAGGGCCTGCGCATCCACGGCGTCAAGGGCGACGAGGAGACGCTGGTCGCCGACGCCCTGGCCCGCAGCGGCCTGCGCCCGCCGCGCCGGTTCTTCCTCGCCTACCCCTATGAGCTGTCCGGCGGCCAGCGCCAGCGGGTGGTGATCGCCGGCGCCCTGGCCCTCGAGCCGAGCATGCTGGTCGCCGACGAGCCCGTGTCCAGCCTGGACGCCTCGGTCCGGGGCGAGATCCTGGCCCTGCTGCTCGGCCTGGTCCGCGACCTCGGCCTGTCCATCCTGGTCGTCACCCACGACCTC
>JASLIH010000307.1 GCA_030152105.1 Actinomycetes bacterium | reverse complement strand
TTCTATCGCACCCCGGCCGACGCCATCGCCGCGCCGCCCGAGCGGCTCGCCTATGTGGCCGCCTATGACCCGGCCGGCCGGGCCAAGGACGCCATGGCGGTGCTGGATTGTGATCCCGCCTCGCCCACCACCTGGCCGTAGCTGGGCGAGGCGGGATCACAATCCAGCACCGCCATGGCGTCCTTGGCCCGGCCGGCCGGGTCATAGGCGGCCACATAGGCGAGCCGCTCGGGCGGCGCGGCGATGGCGTCGGCCGGGGTGCGATAGAAGGTGGGGTCAAGGGTCTGGGACATCAGGGTCCTCCTGGCTCGATAGCCGTGCCGCCTGGGTGCTGGTCGGGAAACCGCCTTAGGTGCTGGACGGCTGGGGCATCAGGCCCAGCTGGGTGAGCAGCGAGACCTGGTCGTAGTAGAGGTCCCCACCGACCACCCGCCCGCTCGGATCGAAGTGCCACAGCTCGCAGAGCGGCAGCGCGAACGCCTTGTCGGTGGCCGGGAACGGCCCCAGCGGCCCGTCGTGGGTACCGGCGACGGTGAAGGTGCACACCACCGCCTGGCCAGCGTCGAGGTAGCGCGGGCCCGTGACCTGGATGTCGCTGGAGGCTGCGACCCACCCGGCCAGGAAGTCGTCCCTGAACTCCTGGGGCGTCCGGAAGGTCCGGCCCTGTGCGTGGTCGGTCCAGCTGATGGTGTCGGCGTAGTGGCTGGTCATGGCCTCGAAGTCGCGCCGGTTGAAGGCCCGGTGGCCGGCCCGGTGGGACTCGATGTTCGGCGATAGCATGGCTCCTCCTCTACGACTGTCGCCGTCGATGACGAGGAGATCCTGGCGGCCACTGCTTGCCCGAACCCTTCGCTGGCCTTTCCCCGACCTTTCCGTATCCTTGCCTCCACGGACGAGACGACACCGACGTCGACCGAGGTCGCCTGATGGGCGCGTGGACAACAGCGAGGGTCCAGCTCTGCGGTCGCTTCGCCGTCGACATCAACGGCTCCCGCATCGAAGACACGCTGCCGGGCCGCCGGGGGCGGGTGCTGTTCGCCTATCTGGTCCTCAACCGCGGCCGTGAGGTGCCCCGCGACGAGCTGCTCATGGCCGGCTGGGGCGAGGAGGCTGCCATCGAGGCGGGGAACGCCCTGAGTGTGCTGCTGTCCAAGCTGCGGCACGGCCTGGGCGCCGACCGGCTCCGGGGGCGCACGGCGGTCGAGCTGCTGTTGCCGCAGGCGACCTTCGTCGACGTCGAGGCGGCCCTGGAGGGCGCCCACCGGGCCGAGTCCGCCATCGCCGAGGAGCGGTGGGCGCAGGCATGGGGCCCGGCCGGGATCGCCTACCACGTCGCCACCAGGCCCTTCCTCACCGGGCTGGAGGCGCCCTGGATCGATCAGTGGCGGCGCCGACTGGAGGAGGTCCGGCTCCGCGGGCTGGAGTGCTTTGCCGCCGCCGGCCTCGGCCTCGGTGGAGCGGCGCTGGCCCAAGCCGAGGAGCGGGCCAGGATGCTGACCGAGCTCGCGCCATACCGCGAGACCGGGCACCTCATCCTGCTGGAAGCGCTCGAGCGGCGCGGCAATGTCGCCGAGGCGCTGCGCGCTTATGATCGGCTCCGAGTCCTGCTCCGAGAGGAGCTCGGGATCGCGCCCAGCCCGACTGTCCAGGCTGTCCACCGGCGGCTACTGCAGAGCGTCGAGGGCTAGAGCAACTCAGCCTGGGCGAGGAGGTCTTCGCGGGTCACGCTGTCGACCAGCTCCGGGTGCAGCACTCCCATGTGGCCTTGGGCGTTCGCCCAGAGCTCGTCGTCGTCGCCACCTTGGATGACATACCCGCACATACACACGATCCGCAGCGCCATCACTACCCTCCAGGCAATTGCTGGGAACCTACAGTATCGGACCTTTGCTCCATATCCTGGGATGGAAGCTGACGAGGCGGCTGCTTCCCGATGCGTGCTAGCCGTCCCCGGGCGAACCGGAATTGCTCAGGAATTCGTCCCCAACGAATTGCCGGACGACGCCAACCCTATCGGGTATTTCGACAGGATCGTACTTGTCGAGGAGAACGACCGTCTATATGGTGCCGAGGTTTCTCGCACCGGACCCAGGCCGAGCGGCACCGTCCACCGCCCGGGGGTCCCCACCCCGGTGACAAGGAGGAGCCTCTGCTATGCGAAGGCTGCCAGCCGCACTGGTCGCTCTGACGGCCGCCGCCACCCTCGCCCTACTCGCCTCCCCGGCGTCCGCCGCCGGCGGCCCCCGGAGCTTCACGACCGACGCCGACACGGTCCGCGCTGGCCAGCAGATCAAGGTGTGGGGCAAGGGCTGCCGGTCCCAGGGGTATGTTCACATCTACCTGGAGTCGTCCGCAGCGCCCGGTTCAATGTCACCCCACGCAACGTGGAGGCCGGCGATTCGGTCACCGTCCGCGGCAACCTCTGCAAGCCGGATTCGTACGTCACCATCAAGCTCGGCACCGAGCTGATCGGTGAGGACCGGGCCAACGACAAAGGCAACTTCATCGGCGGCCACCGGATCCCGGAGGACACCAGCGAGGGGGCGCACTCGGTCAGCGCACGCTGTCACGCCAAGTTCGTCGGCTCTCAGCTCATCGACGTCACGCCCTCCTACCCGGCGCAGCAGAACCTGCTCACCACCGACCGCACCGCCGTGCCGGCCGGCCAGGCGGTCACCATCAGCGGCACCAAGTGCCCCACCGGGAAGCCGTCGGCGACACTGGATGGCCAGCGCCTCAACCTGGCCGTGAACCGCAGCGCCAATGGCAAGGGCTTCACCGCCAGCAGCCGGATGGTACCGAGGCCGGTCGACTCGCCGGTGTACTCGGGGATCTCGAACGACACCTTGACGTGGCTCTGAGCGCCCAGGTGGTAGACCTCGCTGGGGGCGACGGACCGGATGAGGTTGACCAGCGCCACCGAATCGGTCAGGTCGCCATAGTGGAGCTGAAGGCGCGGGCCCGACTCGTGTGGATCCTGGTAGATGTGATCGAGCCGGCCGGTGTTGAACGACGAGGACCGCCGGACGATGCCGTGGACCTCGTAGCCCTTACCCAGCAGCAGCTCGGCCAGATAGCTACCGTCTTGCCCCCCGATGCCTGTGATCAGTGCTCGCTGCAAGCTGCCCC
>JASLIH010000278.1 GCA_030152105.1 Actinomycetes bacterium | reverse complement strand
GGTCGGAGCCGTCGCCGCGGGAGACCCGGGCCTAGGCGGCCTGGGGAGCCTCCGAACCCTCACCCTCGGGGGCGAGGGCGTGGGCCAGGACCTGGTCGATCTCGCTGGCCAGGTGGAAGGTCATCTCGGCCCGGACCGACTCGGGGACGTCCTCGAGGTCGGCCCCGTTGCGCTCGGGGAGGATGATCTCCTTGAGGCCGGCCCGGTGGGCGGCCAGGACCTTCTGCTTGACCCCGCCGATGGGCAGGACCCGGCCCTGGAGGGTGACCTCGCCGGTCATGCCGACCTCAGCCCGGACCGGCCGGCCGGTGAGCAGGCTGGTCAGGGCGGTGGTCATGGTCACGCCGGCCGATGGGCCGTCCTTGGGGACGGCGCCCGCCGGGACGTGGACGTGGTACCGGCGCCCGGCCACGTCGCCGCTGATGCCCAGCTCGCGGGCGTGGGCGCGGACGTAGGAGAGGGCGATCGAGGCCGACTCCTTCATCACGTCGCCGAGCTGGCCGGTCAGGGTCAGCCCCGGCTCGCCGTCCATCACGCTGGCCTCGATGAACAGCACGTCGCCGCCGGTGCCGGTGACGGCCAGGCCGGTCGCGACCCCGGGCACGGCGGTCCGCTCGGCCGCCTCGAAGAAGAACCTCTGACGGCCCAGGTAGCCGCGCACGTCGCCGTCGTCGACGACCAGCGGGGTGCTGGCCTCGCCGCCGGCGATCCGGGTCGCCGCCTTGCGCAGCAGCTTGCCGATCTCGCGCTCCAGGTTCCGGACCCCGGCCTCGCGGGTGTAGTCGCCGACCACGGTCCGCAGGGCGGCCTCGGTGACGATCACCTCGTCCCCCCGTAGGCCGGTCTGGTCGAGCTGGCGCTCGAGCAGGTGGTCGCGGGCGATGGCCAGCTTCTCGTCCTCGGTGTAGCCGTCCAGGCGGACGACCTCCATGCGGTCGAGCAGCGGGCCCGGGATGGTCTCGACCACGTTGGCGGTGGCGATGAACAGCACGTCCGACAGGTCCAGCTCGACCTCGAGGTAGTGGTCGCGGAAGGAGTGGTTCTGGGCCGGGTCGAGCACCTCGAGCAGGGCCGAGGAGGGGTCGCCGCGCCAGTCGGCGCCGACCTTGTCGACCTCGTCGAGCAGGAACACCGGGTTCATGGTCCCGGCCTCCTTGATGGCCCTGGCGATCCGGCCGGCCTGGGCGCCAACGTAGGTGCGCCGGTGGCCGCGGATCTCGGCCTCGTCGCGGATCCCGCCGAGGGCGACCCGGACGAACCTGCGGCCCATGGCCCGGGCCACCGACTCGCCCAGCGAGGTCTTGCCGACACCCGGCGGGCCGACCAGCGCGATGATCGCGCCGGCGCCGCGCCCGCCCTGGTCGGCCAGGCCCCGCTCGCGGCGGAGCTTGCGCACGGCCAGGTACTCGAGGATCCGGTCCTTGACGTCCTCGAGGCCGGTGTGGTCGGCGTCAAGGACGCGGCGGGCCTCGGCGATGTCGAGGGCGTCGGTGGACTTCTCGCCCCAGGGGAGCTCGGTCATGGTGTCGAGCCAGGTGCGGATCCAGCCGTGCTCAGGGCTCTGCTCGCTGGTCCGCTCCAGGCGGCCGATCTCCCGCTCCACCGCGTCACGCACGGCGTCGGGCATCTTGCCTTCGGCGACCTTGGCCCGGTAGGTGTCGACCGGGCTCTCGCCGTCCTCGCCCTCGCCGAGCTCCTTGCGGATGGCGGCCAGCTGCTGGCGCAGGATGAACTCGCGCTGGCTCTTCTCCATGCCCTCGGAGACGTCCTTGCGGATGCGGTCCTTCAGCTCGACCTCGCCCAGGGTGTCCCGGGCCCAGGCCAGCACCTTCTCGAGGCGCTGGGTGACGTCGACCGCCTCCAGCACCTCGACCTTCTGCTCGAAGGACAGGTCGGGGGAGTAGATGGCGGTGTCGGCGATCTGGCCGGGGTCGGTCATGCCCCGCAGCAGCTCGGCGACCTGGGCGGCGCCGCGGGCCTCGAGGATGTTCTCGACCACGGCCCGGTACTCGCGGGCCAGCTGCGTGGTCCGCTCGGTGGCCGGCGGGTCGTCGACCGGCTCGATCTCGACCCAGGTGGCGGTCCCGGTGCCGGCCACGCCGGCTCCGATGCGGGCCCGGTGCAGGCCGCGCACGACCACCGCCAGCTGCCCGTTGGGCAGCTCGCCGGCGTTCTCGATCTTGGCAACGGTGCCGACGGTGGCGTAGCGGCCGTCGACCTTGGGGACGAGCAGCAGGTGGCCGCCGGTGTCGCCGGCGGCGCTGGACGCCGAGCGCGACTCGGGCGTCTCCAGGGTGGCGGTGACGACCATTCCCGGCACCACGACCCCGCTGGTCAGGGGCAGGAGGGGAAGAGTCTCCGTCGAGAGCTCAGGCATGCATTCTCCAGGTCAAAGGGGTGCGACACCCTCATCAACAGAGGGCGCCGACCCCAAATTCCTAGAGCACGAAAACCGTTGAGGTGTTCAGGTGACCGTGACTGTTCCCTTCATCGCCGCCGGGTGGTACTTGCAGAAGAACGGGTAGGTGCCGGCCGCCGGCGCGGTCAGGGTGACGGTGGCGTTCTCGCCGCCCTCGACGTCCTGGTTGGCGTTGGCCGCGGCGAAGGTGAAGTTGTGCTCGATGCTGTCGGCGTTTTCGATCTCGACCTTGACCTCGGCCCCGGCCGTCATGGCGAGGTTGTCGGTGTCCCAGGCGGTGTTGGCCGCGGCGAGCTTGATCTCGTTCTCGCCGCCCCCGCCGGCGGCGGTGGTCGCGGACGCGGCGGTGGTCTCCGGGGCGGCGGTGGTCGCGGCCGCGCTCCCGCCACCGTTGTCGTTGCCACCACCGCAGCCGGCCGCGACCAGGGCCAGCACCCCGGCCAGCACCACCCCGACGAGCATGCTTCGACGCATTCGGACCTCCTGAGCTTGGGTGGGCCGCGGTCGCGGCCTCAGCACCCTAACCCGCCGGGGCGGGGGACGATTCCCCACCCAGGTGCTCGGCGATGCCGTACAGCCGATCCTGGTCGATGGTGCCGACCAGGCACCAGACGAGGCCGTCGGCCTCCCACCAGTAGCTGGTGTGCCGGCCCCAGGTGTAGGCGGCCAGCTGGCCGCCCTCGGTGCCCTTGGCCACCTGGGGCAGGTCGCCCCGCCAGCGCATCAGGGTGACCCGCCCGCCGTCGGGGTCGCGGTACTCGGCCACCGCGGCCAGGTGCCCGGCCAGGTCGCGGGCCTCCCAGCCGTCCTTGGTGAGGCCGAAGGCGGCCAGGTCGGGGGTGCGCGAGTCCGGCCCCAGGACGGCGAACAGCCGCTCGGCCTGGGCCTGGGTCGGGGTGCCGAGACCGTCCTCGCCCCGAGAGTGATAGGAGCTCCAGGCCGCGGACAGCGGGCTGCCCGGGTCCGGGGCCGGGACCAGCAGCAGGGCGACGGCGAGCACGGCGGCGGCGGCCAGCATGGCCGCGGCCAGGGCCAGCCAGTGGCGGCGCCGGGCCGGCTGGCGAGGGGAAGGCGCCAGCCGGCCGGCTCCGGCCTCTGCCTCGGCCCGGACGGTGGCCAGGACGGCCGTCACCGTCTCCTGCGGGGCCGGGACCGCCGAGGCCCGCAGCAGCGCCGTCAGCTGGCGGTCCAGCAGCAGCCTGGAGGCGCAGTCGTCGCAGGTGGCGACGTGGTCGCGGGCGTCCGACACCTCGCCCTGCTCCAGCTCGCCGAGGCTGAACGCGGTGAGCCGGAGCTGGAAGTCCTCACAGGTCATCTGCCTGCACCCTTCCAAGCTCAGGGAGCAGCATCGCCTCGAGGCGACGCCGGGCCCGGTGGAGGCGCGACAGGATGGTGCCGCGGGGCACGCTCAGCACGGTGGCCGCCTCGGCGCAGGACAGGCCGTGGATGTCGACCAGGGTCACGGCCGTGCGGAAGTCCTCTGGCAGGCGGGCGATCGCCCGCCGCACCGCCTCCCGGTCCAGCTCGCGGACAGTCTCCTCCTCGGGCCCGGGCTCGGCGCTGGGCAGGTCGAGCGCCGGGTCGGCCTCGCCCTCGTCCAGCCAGACCAGCGGCATCCGCCGCCCGCGCCGGTACTGCGTGCAGAACAGGTTGTACTGGATGCGCAGCAGCCAGGCCCGGCTGTTGGTGCCCGGCGTGAAGGTCCCGAAGGACCGCAACGCCCGGAGGTAGGTCTCCTGGGTCAGGTCCTGGGCGGTCGCCTGGTCCCCGGCCAGCCGCAGGGCGGCGTCGTACAGCGCGTTCATGTGCGGAACGGTCGCCGCCTCAAATCCCTCAAGGTCCACGGGAGACCTCACTCACATTCGCCGGGCGGTGCCGCCTCCTCGCTGAGGTGAACTCGCCCCGACGTCGTACGATTCCCCTACTACCCGGTGGCGGCCGAAGGGCGCTCGCCGGCCGGGATGCGGCGGCGGCGCCGGCGGCGGGCGGCCGAGCGGGAGCGGCGACGGGCCGGCTCCTCCTCGGCGGGCGCCTCGGGCTTGTCTGCCTTGGCGGGCTTGTCGGCCTTTGCGGGCGCGGCCGCGGCCCGGGCGGCGGCCGCCTCCTCGACGGTCGGGAGGTCGAACAGCTCGCTCAGCAGTGGGCTGGTCGAGTAGACCTCGTGGACGGGCTCGTCGGTCAGCTCGAGACGGCGCCGGATCAGGTCGGCCGTGTCCAGCTCGTTCCAGGCCACGAAGGTGACCGCGACCCCGGCGGCCCCGGCCCGGCCGGTCCGGCCGATCCGGTGGACGTAGGCGCGGTCGTCCTCGGGGGTGTCGTAGTTGATCACGTGCGACAGGCCGGCGATGTCAAGGCCCCGCGAGGCCACGTCAGTGCAGACCAGCACGTCCAGCTTGCCCTTGCGGAACGAGCGCATGACCTTCTCACGGGCCACCTGGGGCATGTCGCCGTGCAGGGCCCCAGCCCGGTAGCCCTCGTCGACCAGGCCCTTGATGGTGCGGTCGACCCCGCGCTTGGTGCGCCGGAACACGGCCACCCGGTCGCGGTCGGGGGCGTCCAGGATGCGGCAGAGCACCTGGAAGCGGTTGAGGGGGTGGACCTGGAAGAACATCTGCCGGGTGGCGGGCACGGTGGCCTGCTCGCCCTCGGGCTCGGCGTGGACGAAGGTCGGCCGCTTGGCGTAGCGCCGGGCCAGCCCGACCACGGCCTTGGGCATGGTGGCCGAGAACAGCATCGTCTGGCGGTGCTCGGGGGTGGCGGCGATGATCGTCTCCACGTCGGGCAGGAACCCGAGGTCGAGCATCTCGTCGGCCTCGTCCACGACCAGGATGCGAAGCTTGTCGAGCTTGAGGTAGCCCTGGCGCATGTGGTCCAGCACGCGACCGGGGGTGCCGACCACGACCTGGGCGCCCTCGTTGAGGGCGACGATCTGGGGGCCGAGCGGGCGCCCGCCGACGATCGCGACCGCGCGCACGCCGGCGTCACGGCCGGCGGTGTCGATGTCGCCAGCGACCTGGAGGCAGAGCTCCCGGGTGGGCACGACGACCAGCGCCTGCACCTCGGGCAGCTCGGGCTCGACCTCCTGCACGATCGGGATTCCGAAGGCGAGGGTCTTGCCGGTGCCGGTGCGGGCCTGGCCGATGAGGTCGACCCCGGCCAGCGCGAGCGGCAGGCAGAGGGTCTGGATGGGGAAGGGGTGCTCGATCCCGACCCGGGCCAGCGAGGTCAACGTGGTCGGGGTGGCGCCGAGATCGGCGAAGCTGTGCTGCTCGGTGGGTGGGGGAGCGACGGTACTTGACGTTGGACTCAAACAACCTCCTGGTTGCATTGTTGCGTAGGCTCAACCATACATGGTAGCGGGTCCGCCATCCGGCTTCAGCGGTAGCGGGGGACCTCCGGGTCCACCTGCTCGCTCCAGGCGTCGATCCCGCCGGCCAGGCTGCGGACCCGGGACCAGCCGCTGGCCTTGAGCCAGACCGCCGCCTGGGCGCTGCGGGCCCCGACGTGGCAGTAGACAACCACGTCGCGGTCCCTCGGGATCTCGTCGGGAGCCCGCTCGACGAACCGGTCGAGGCCGATGTGCAGCGACGGCTGGATGGCCGCGACGGCCCGCTCCGGCTCGGTGCGCACGTCGACCAGCAGCGGCGGGTCGTCGGTGGCCATGGCCGTGGCCAGCGCCGGCGCGTCGACCTCCTCCAGCAGCGGATGGCTCTGTCGCACCCTGGCGGTTCCTCTCCCGGCGGTCGTCGGCCTGAGGCGCTCATGCTACCGCCTGCGGTACGCTTCGCGGCGATCGAGCGCACAGGAGGTCGCACCCGGATGGCCAGCCCGGCCGAGGTCTTCGAGGCGTTCCGCCAGGCCCACGCCACGGCCGACGCCGACGCCGCCGCGGCGCTGTACGCGCCCGACGCCGTGTACTACGAGCCGGACAACGTCCCCCACCGCGGCCGAGACGAGATCCGCACCTACCTGGCCTCGGTGTACGCGGTCCGGGGGCCGGTCGAGCTGACCGTCAAGCGCCAGGTCGGGGCCGACCAGACCGTCCTGGCCGAGTGGACCAGCGCCTACACCGACGGCGGCCGTCGCTCCTCGGGCGTCCCCGGCGTCTCGGTGGTCGAGGTCGGCCGCGACGGCATCGTCTACCACCGCGACTTCGGCTAGGGCGAGCGAGAAGAGAGGTGCTGCGGATGGCACGCCGGTGGGCCGCACTGTTGGTGGGGCTGCTGCTGGTGGGGGTCCTGGCCACGCCCGCGCGGGCCATCGGCGCGTTCGGCCCGCCGGTGACCATCGACAACCCGACCTGCGAGTTCGACGCCTTCAACGTCGACCAGGCCCAGGACGCGTCCGGGGCGACCCACGGCTTCAGCGACCTGTGGGGGACCGGCTGCAACGAGAGCTTCGCCATCCGGTACTTCCAGGGATCGGGGACGAGCTGGACGGTGGAGACGACGCCCTACCGAGGGTTCGTGGTCGCCGTCGCCTGGGACACCACCGGCACCTACCTGCTCTACATCGACTCGGCCCTGCGCCTGCGCATCTCCAAGCGCCAGGCCAACGGGACCTACATCCAGGGCCGGCTGCTGTCGACCACCATGGGGCCCGACGGCTCCCTCGCCCAGGGCGACGTGGTCGCGACCGGCGGCCGGTGGTGGGCGACCTGGCGCGAGCACATCGGCCCGGGCGGCGGCCCCGGCGACGAGTTCGACCAGACCGAGCTGTTCCAGGCCTACACCATCGGCGGGACCTTCTCGCCCAGGGAGCGGGTCACCACCAACCCGGCCTGGGACAGCGCGCCCTCCCTCGCCCTCACCCCGGCCACCACCTTCCCGGTCCGGCTGGTCTGGGCCAGGGGCGGCTCGGACTTCGAGGCCGCCGATTCCGACCTGCGGCGGGCCCTTGGCGACCAGGACGGCAACTGGGTCTCGGCCAGCCTGGCCACCGCCGGGTCCCAGAACTTCTGGCCCGAGGTGCAGGTGGTCGGGAGGACCACCTACGTCGCCTGGAACCGGGACGGCCGCACGGTGCAGGCCAACAACGCCAGCGGGACGTTCCTGAGCCACACCTTCCTGACCTCGGCCGCGCAGAACCACCGGCCACGGATCGCCGTCGCCGCCGGCCAGGTGGTGGTCGGCTGGACCACGCAGGCACCGTTCAGAGCGTTCGTGGCCGAGCGAACCGGGACCACCTGGAGCGGGAAGGTGGCGTCGCCCGCCGGCGTGACCCGGCTGCAGCTCCTGACCGGGGTGGCGGCTCGCGGCGGGACCGCTGACGCCTCGATCCTCAGCCTTGGCTCCCGGCTGTACGCGGTCACCGAGACCTGACCTCGGGCCGCGAGGGCTCAGAGCGAGCTGAAGCCGACCCGCTTGTCGGGGTGCTCCTCGCCGAGCTCGATGTAGGCCAGCTTCTCGGTGGGCACGCCCACCCGGCGGCCCTTGGTGTCGGACAGCCACAGCACCTTCGACTTGCCGCCAACCGCCTCCTCGACCAGCTTGGCCACGTCGTCGGGCGACTGGTCGGTCTCGACCACCAGCTCCTTGGGGCTGTAGGTGACCCCGAGCTTGACCTCCATATGCTCCTCGTCCTCCTGGTCGGGTGGCCTGCGCCGGGAACTGCGGGAGGCCGAGCGTAGCACCAGGTCGCTCAAGGGAGGCCGGGGCCGTACCGAATCTCGAACCAGAGACACAGCCACCCACCGCGAGGAAGCGAGGCCCCATCCGTGCTGCTCACCGGCCCGTTCGGCGGCCTCACCGACGACGTCCGCGAGTTCCTGTGCTGCCTGGCCGACGAGGGCCTGCCCCTCACCGGCTGGGGCGACCTCGACCAGGCCAGCCTGCGCACGGTCAGGGAGCGGCTCCCGGGTGGCGGCGCCGGCGGTGACAGCCCCGACGGCCTGGCCCTTGCTCGGCGGCGGACCAGCCTGCTGCGGTCGCTGTGCGACGCCGGCCGGCTCACCGAGGCCGAGGGCGGGCTGCTCCAGCTCACCGACCTGGGCCGCGAGTTCCTCGACCTGCCCGACGCCGCCCAGCTCGGCTTCGTCTTCGCCGCCTGGTGGGAAGGGGTCGACTGGGGCGACTGGGCACCCCGGGCCGAGCTCGGCCGGCTGCTGTGGCACGAGCGCGACACCCTGATCGAGGAGCTGGCCGGCCTGCCGCCAGGACAGGTCGACCTGGCCGGCTTCGCCAGGCGCTTCGGGGCCCTGGTCGCCCACCGCTGGCCGTCGATGCTGGCCGCCGCCGACCCGCCCGAGTGGCGCCAGGCCCTCTGGTCGACCGCCCTGGCCCCTCTGGCCATGCTGGGCGCCCTCGACATCCCGGCCCGCATGTCGCCCTCGCCGGCCTGGTTCGCCCTCACCGGCACCGCCCCCGCCCTGATCGCGGCGGCCGCCGCCATGTGCGGCCCCGAGCCTCCGGCCTCCCTGGCCGCCGCCACCCAGAACTGAGCCCCTCCAGCAGGGGTGGTTGTCGCACCCTGTTGGTAGGGTCCCGGCCAACTCGGACCCCCGGAGGGGTCCGTGGAACCCCAGGGGGGTGCCCCGGTGGATCGGGACGGGTGGATCAGAGACGGAAGGACGCGGCCGTGCGCTGGGAGACGGTGGTGATCGGCCTGCTCGCCGGGGCGGTGGCGGGGCTGGTGCTCGGGCTCTGGGGCCGGGGTGGCG
>JASLIH010000226.1 GCA_030152105.1 Actinomycetes bacterium | reverse complement strand
CCATCATTCCGGCCCCGGTGGCGTCGCGGAGGGCCTTGACCTGAGCGGCCGTGATCTCCATGTCGGGTGGTGCTCCTTGCTGCGCTCTCGTTGCCAGTGTCGTCAGTCAGGTCCCGCTAGCGGGTTCGTTCTGTGGTTCCTTCGGGTCCCGGGCCGCTAGGCCCGGGGTTCCCGCGTCTCGTTGGTGGGGTCGGCAGCAGCCTCAGCAGCGTCCTGGGTTGCGCCCTCGGCGTCGGCGTCGGTCGCAGCCTCGGCAGTGGCCGGGTCGTTGGACTCAGCCGTGGTCGCGTCGCCGGACTCGGTGGTGGTCGTGGCCTCGGCATCCGCCGCAGTCGTGTCCTCGGACTCGGTCGTGGTCGTGGTCTCGGCATCCGCCGTAGTCGTGTCGTTGGGCTCAGCCGTGGTCGTGGCCTCGGCAGCGTCGCCGGACTCGGTGCTTGCCGCACCTTCGCCTTCGGCGTTTGTCGTGGCCTCGGACCCGGCCGTGGTTGTCGTCTCGGGACCGGCCGTGCCCGAGCCTTCGGCTCCGGCGGCGGTTGTGGCCTCGGACTCGGTGCTGCTGGACTCCGTGGTGGTCGCACCCTCGCTCTGGGCGTTGGCCGTTGCCCCGGCGCCGTCGGCGCCGGGGCGACCCGCGTCCTTCACCCGGGGCTCGGCCTGGGCGGTCTCGGTGCTGGCCTCCGGCTTGGTCGATCCGGCGGTTGCCCCGGCCGCTCGCGACGACCTGGCCGGCGTCGTGCCCTCGGCCTCGCCCTTTGACGGGGTCGAGCCGCCGGACTGGGGCGCGCTCTTGGCTTCACCACGGGACTGGGTCGCGCGCCGGCCTCCGCTGGCGCCCTGCGACCCGCTCCGGGCGGAGCTGGAGCTGGCCGGCTTGTCCGCGGACGGGGCCGCCGCGGCGGCGGCGCCGTCGGTGCGGCCGAACCGCCCGGTCTCGGCCTGGCTGCCGCTGTCGGACTCGAGCAGCTCCCGCTCCCACTCGGCCAGCGGCTCCTCGTCGGCCGGGCTGGCCGAGATGGTGGCCGCGCCCTCCTTGCCGGCGGCCTCGGAGGCATACACACTCCGCAGCCGCAGCCCCTCGGCCACCGCGTCGGCGACGATCCGGGTGAGCAGGCTCCCGGCCCGGATGGCGTCGTCGTTGCCGGGGATCGGGTAGTCGACCTCGTCCGGGTCGCAGTTGGTGTCGAGGATCGCCACCACCGGGATGCCGAGCTTGCGCGCCTCGGTCACCGCGATGTGCTCCTTGCGGGTGTCGACCACCCAGACCGCGGCCGGCAGCCGGGTCATGTCGCGGATGCCGCCCAGGTTCCGCTCCAGCTTCTCGCGCTCGTGCCCGAGCCGCAGGACCTCCTTCTTGGGCAGCACGTCGGTCGCGCCGGTGGCCACCATCGCCTCCAGCTCCTTGAGCCGCTGCAGGCGCTTGTAGATGGTGGTGAAGTTGGTCAGCATCCCGCCGAGCCAGCGGAAGTTCACGTAGGGCATCCCGACCCGCTCGGCCTGGGTCTTGATCGACTCCTGGGCCTGCTTCTTGGTGCCGACGAACAGGACGTTGCCACCCTTGGCCACGGTGTCGCGAAGGAACCCGTAGGTCGACTCGATGGCGGCGCTGGTCTTCTGCAGATCGATGATGTAGATGCCGTTGCGCTCTCCGTAGATAAAGCGCTTCATCTTCGGGTTCCAGCGTCTGGTCTGGTGCCCGAAGTGGACGCCAGCTTCGAGCAGCTGGCGCATGGTGACGACTGCCACGGTTGGTCCTCCCTGCCGTTCCGGTTCGGCCTCCGCCCGTTGTGCTCCACAGTCGTCGATCGTGGGGGGCCGGGTCCTCGACCCGCTCGGGTTCCACCCGGAGCGGGCACCGTCGAGTCCCGTCGACGGGCGTGCGTTGTAGCCCGGACATCCGGGCCCGTTGCGGACGATAGCACAAGCCCCCAACCCCCGCCCTCTCCCCAACCCCCGCCCCGACCCAGCTCAGCACCCACGCGACCAGGGGTCAGGCTTCGGCGCCGCGCATCCCGATCAGCCGCCCGGAAGGCCGCCAGGGGCCAACAGCGGGGCCAGACGCGGTCTCGGCCGGTCGACCAGATAGGCGAGCGGGTCGACATACACTCCGCCCACTCGCACGCTCAGGTGCAAGGTCGCCCCTTCCCGACCTGACCCGGCCCGACCCACCGGCGGGGGTGCGTGACCCGGGCCGACCCGCCCAACCGGCGTTCTCAGTCGTACCCGGTCAGCCGTCGTCGCCGCGTCGAGGAGCGGGCCGAGAGTCACCAGCACTCCCGGCGCGACCAGGAGGCTGACCCAGTTCCTCCCGGCCACCCGGCCGGCGAACACGACCCTGCCGGCCGTCGGGGACCGGACCAGCTCCCCCACGGACGCCGCGATGTCGATCCCCCGGTGCCCAGGCCCGAACGGCCCGGCCCGCGTATCGAACCCGCGGACGACCGCTCCGGCAACCGGCATCCACAACGGCGGCACCGGCGGCGGGTCCGGTGTCCCGGGCGGCGGCCGGACAGAAGGTTCGGGCACGGCGGCCGGCACAGCCGCTGGAAAGGAGATCCAGATGGCCATCAGCGATCCGAGGAGAAACAGCGACCAGCCTCGGCCGCGCCGAACCGCGAATTTGGGATATGCCGCCAACATAGGGACCTCAGGCAGTCAAGGCGCTAAAACGCCGTCGTGGACTGCTCCGGAAGTTACTCGGCGGAATCGGCTAGCGGCGCGCAATCCATGAGAATGTGGACAACTATTTCTGGCGCGAGACGCACGAACCCGGCCACCACATCGGCGAGCAGGAACGCCGATGTCGGCGAGTCGGAGGCGACGGTGGCGACGTGCAGGTCCTCGCCGCCACGAAGGACGGGATTCGGTACCGCTGGCCGTCAGCACCTCCGCCGAGCCGGAGGACGGCGATCACCGCGAAGGGTCCGGCTCGGCTGGCAGCCAAGGTCGCCACCCCGCACCCCGACCCATGCGGCACAGCGGCGTCAGCGCGCGTCCTGCATCTTCGCCCGGAGCTGGAGCACGGCCTTGGTGTGCATCTGGCAGACCCGCGACTCGGTGACGCCCAGGACCTGCCGATCTCGGCCAGGGTGAGGCCCTCGTCGTCGTCGTCGTAGTAGTAGTAGTAGTAGTAGTAGAGGGTGATCACGATCTTCTCCCGCTCACCGAGCCGGTTGATCGAGTTGGCCAGGATGCCCTTCATCTCCTGGGACTCAAAGACGGCCACCGGGTCCTCGGCGCCCTTGTCCTCCAAGGTGTCGACCAGGCTGAGCCGGTCGCCGCGCTCGGAGCCGACCGACAGCAGCTCGTCGAGCGCGACCACCGACACGAACGAGACCTGGTTGAAGATCTGGTGCAGCTCGTCGGTGGTGATGCCGAGCTGCTGGGCGACCTCGGCATCGCTGGGGCTGCGATGCAGACGGTTCTCCAGGGCGACGTAGGCCTTCTCGACCTCGCGCGCCTTGAACCGGACCGACCAGGGGATCCATTCGATGGCCCGCAACTCGTCGATGATCGCGCCCTTGATCCGCGAGATCGCGTAGGTCTCGAACTTGATGCCCCGTTCGAGATCGTATTTCTTGATCGCGTCGATCAGGCCGAAGATGCCATAGGACACCAGATCGGCCTGCTCGATGTTCGGTGGCAGGCCGACCGAGACCCGACCAGCCACGTACTTGACCAGCGGCGCGTAGTGGAGGATGAGCCGCTCACGGGCGTCAGCGGACGCCTTGAGCTTGAATTCCTCCCACAGCCGTTCCACGGACGATGGCTCGTCCAAGAAGCCCCCCCTTTGGCCGGGCATGACCGTAGTGGTCGTTCCGGCGTTTGTTACCCGGCTCGCCGTGCCGGAGCGGTGGGCGCCCCGGCTCGCCTCGCCAGCTCAGGCGCGCGGATGCGCCTGCTCGTAGACGCGGCGGAGCCGCTCGTTCGAAACGTGAGTGTAGGTCTGGGTCGTGGTGAGGGCAACGTGCCCGAGTAATTCCTGCACCGCTCGCAG
>JASLIH010000221.1 GCA_030152105.1 Actinomycetes bacterium | reverse complement strand
TGGTCGACGGCGAGCTCCAGCCCAGGCCCGACACGCCCTGGTCGCGATCCCGGGCGCGGTAGCCGACAGCACCCCGCCGGTGGCGTCCCCGACGCGACCGAACCTGGCCAACGGGGTATCGGCGGGTGTGGCGGCCGGTCTCACCGGGCCGACTGGTCACCGAGGACTGGCCTCACTCTCCGGCCAAGCTGGTGACCATCGCGGGCAGGCTCCGAGCAACGTCGTCCTCACCGGCCATGCCCCCAACGTGCCCCAAGCATCGGTCGGCACCGGTCATCCACGGACAACCACGGTCAGTGCCAATGCCCTTCGAGCTGTAGGGTCAGCCGGTACGGAGCGGTCCGAGGGAGCTTCCCAAGCTCGCGGTGAGGGTTCGATTCCCTTCGCCCGCTCCCCACCAGGCGCCGTCACCGCTCTGCTGCCGGCTTCTACCGGGCCGGCGGCCGCGACCAGGGCGTCTCGGGCTTCGGCTGGAGTTCGCCGTCGACCCAGATGTCGGCCCGCTCGTTGTAGAAGGCGACCAGGTTCTCGATCTTGGGGCACTCGGGGACCGGGAACGGGTAGCTCCAGGCGATGTCGTCCTCGACGGTGTCGCCGACCCTGGCCGACCAGTAGCGAGCCCTGCCCTTGTAGGGGCACTGGGTCTCCCGGTCGGTCGGGTCGAGCAGGTCCATGCGCACATCGGCCTTGGGGAGGTAGTAGCGGGTGGGCAGGCCGGTCTCGAACAGCAGCCACGGCCGATGGGTCTCGGCCACGGTCTCCCCGGCCACCACGACCCGGACGTGCCGGGAGCTGCTGAGCACGTCCACCCGGTGGTAGGGGTCGCGCGGGTGGGCGAAGACCTCGTCGTCCTCCTCGAACCAGGCGTCCATCCGGTGCCAGTAGACGGCCAGGTACCCCTTGATGTCGTCGCGGCCGGGCAGGGGGTCCTGGTAGCTCCAGACGGCGTTGGTGGCGACCCGGTCACCGACCGAGACCGACCAGTAGGAGGCATGGCCCTTGTAGGGGCAGTAGGTCGACCGGTCGGTCGGCTCCAGCAGGTCGGTGCGGACGTCCTGGGGTGGGAAGTAGTAGACGGGCAGGTGCCCGGTCTCCAGCAGCAGCAGCGCCCGGGTGGAGTCGGCCACGGCGGTGCCGTCCAGGAAGGCCCGCACGCGGCGAGGGGAGGGCTCGGTCCAGACGGGGTGGTCGGTGCTGGGGCGGTGGCGGGCCACGGACTTGAGGTCGTGGTCCTCCAGGGCGTCGGTCATGAGGCGCCTCCCGTTCGGCGGTTCGGCGGCGTTGCTCCATTCTGCCCTTCCAGTGGTCGCTAGGGGGTCAACAGCGGTCGCCGCTCTGCTGCCCGCTTCCCCCCGCCGGGAACTGGCGGTCAGCCGGGCCGGGTGGCCGTGAAGCAGAACTGGATGCAGGCGAAGAAGAACTCACCCCGTTCTCCGAGCTCGTGCTGCTCGGCCGCCCACCGGCCGGCCACTTCCTCGGTGATGTCGTCGCGGCCGGCGACGTACTGCTGGATCAGCGGAAGGACCGCCGCGCCATAGCTGTCGGGGGTGAACTCCGCGCTGGCGAAGGTGTGACCCTCGGCGCGGATGTCGCCGAACCCCGCCGAACGCAGCCGTGCGGCGAGGGTTCGCGGCAGGCACGGGTCGGCGAGGTGGCCGTCCCAGACGGCCAGCACGCGGCGCATCCGGTCGGGATCGGCCGAGTGCCAGGAGACGGTCGACCAGTCGACGTCCCAGACGACCAGCCGGCCGCCGGGGCGGAGGGCACGGTGCAGCTCGGCAAGGGCGGCAGCCGGGTCGGAGACGTACTCGAGCACCTGCACCGACAGCGCTCTGTCGAAGCTGGCGTCCGCCACCGGCAGCGCGGTCGCGTCCGCCTGGTGCAGTGCGACGTTGTCCTGGCCCTGGGTGCGGCGCCTGGCCAGCGCGAGTGTCTGGGGGCTGGCGTCGACCCCGACCACCGAGCCGGTCGCCCCGACCTGCTCGAGCAGCTCGGCGACATAGAAGCCCGGCCCGCAGCCGACATCAAGGACCCGCTCGCCAGGGGCGGCCCCCAGCGCCTCGCGGACCAGCCGCCGCCGGCGCAGCACGTCGCGGGTCCGGTACAGGGTCTCGAGCTGGTTGGCGAGGTCGTCGTCGAAGACCAACTGGCTCATCGAAAGGCACTCCTGCTGCTGCGCGTCGGCCTGTGGCAGCTTGCCCACCGCCCACCGCCCGACGCAAGCAAGGTCTGCTCGCGCTGCGGTCGACATCATCGTGATCTGGGCCGTCGCCGTCCACGGCGGGACCATGCGGGGCGCCGGGGCCTGACCGTCAGACAGGGCTCAGCCCCAGGCCTGCGTGCTCCCGGAGCCAGCCAAGGGCCGCCTCGGCCGAGCCGAGGACCGAGACGTGGCCGTCCTCCGGGCGTCGCCACAGCTCGGCCGAGGGGATCCGGCCGGCCAGCCACCGGCCGTGGCTGCCGGGCACGACCCGGTCCTGGCCGCCGTGCACCACCAGCACCGGCACGCGGACCTCCACCGGGTCGACCCCCCCCGCCGGGAGTGGCGCCCCGGAGGCCAGGGCGTGGTTGCTCCCACCGGAGTGACCCGCGAACCGGCCGATCCCGAGCGCGTCGCCGATGCCGGCGACGTCGTTGGCCGCCGAGGCCAGGTCCCGGCCCGGGCGCGGGGTCGACCCGCCGTACCCGAGCCGGTCGTACGACACCCAGCGGATGCCGAGCCGGTCGGCGGCCGGGAACAGCGGCTCGGGAGGCGGGCCGAGGTTCGGCGTCCCGTGGTGCCAGAACACGGTCAGCCGGTCCTCGCCGCCGTCCCCGGCGGAGTCGTACACGTGCAGGGTGCGCCCGCCGGACAGCGCCAGATCGGTCTCGGTCACCACCGGCCGAGCCTGATGAGCCGGCATGCTCGCTGTCACTCCCGGGGTGTGGAATGGTCTCGCCGCTTCGACCCGGGAGGGGACGTGACCCAGCAACCACCGTTCCAGCTGACGGCCACCGTGCTCGGCGCGCCCGACCCACGCAAGCTGGCCGACTTCTACAGCCGGCTGCTGGGATGGCCGATCGGGAGGGACGATCCCGACTGGGCGACCCTCCGCCCGCCCGGCGGCGGAGCCGGGCTGTCGTTCCAGCTCGAGCCTGCCCACGTCAGGCCCACCTGGCCGGCCGCGCCGGGTGATCAGCAGATGCAGCTGCACCTGGACATCGAGGTCGACGACCTGGAGGCCTCCGGAGCCCACGCTGTCGCAACCGGGGCGGTCCTGGCCGACTTCCAGCCCCAGGAGGACGTCCGGGTCTACCTCGATCCCGCCGGCCACCCGTTCTGCCTCTGGATTGACAGCGTCGGCTAGCGGCCGGTCCCCTGCTTGTCGTGGTCCCGGCGGCCGGTAGGGGCCGAGCGTTGTTCCCGCGGGTCGTGGTCGCGACGGTCGGCGTGCCGCCCGGGCGGGTCCTCTGCCTGCCGTTCCTGGTCCTGTCGTTCCTGGCTTGGCAGACCGCCGCCCGGCCGGTCCTCGTCGCGCGAGCGGTCGTCCGGCTGATCCTCGCCCCGCCCCGGCTCGTGCCGCTGGGGCTCCCGCTGGTGCTCGGCTCCGCGGGCGTTGTCCTGCGGCCCGACCTACCGCCCCCTGCCTGTGTCACGGGAGTGGTGCCGGTCCGTGCGCGCTTCGGGGTGGCTCAGCCCGGGGCAGGGCGACCCGCCACCCGGCTCGCCGTTGGGGTCCGCCACCCGAGGCCTGTCCGGACGAGGGGCCGACGGCGCCCGGTCCCGGTCGTGCGTTCCTGGGTGGGGCTTGGCCCCCCGCCGCCACGAGCGCGGCGGCGAGCCGTGCTCGGGCCGGTGCGGTGGCCGGACGGGCCGGGGCGCCGGCCTGGTCGCTACACTTGAGCAGTTCGAGTCGATCGCTCCAAGCTTACCCCACCACGGCGCGATCCTGGCTCAGGCGACGGCGGTCACGCCTGCCCGGAGTCCGGAGCCGGGGCCGGCCGGGGCCGCCGCAGCGCCCGGAGC
>JASLIH010000193.1 GCA_030152105.1 Actinomycetes bacterium | reverse complement strand
AGCCGGACGTGGTGCAGCGGGATGCCGAGGGTGGTCGCGGCGACCTGGATCATCTTGGTGTGCAGGCCCTGGCCCATCTCGGTGCCGCCGTGGTTGATCAGCACCGAGCCGTCCTTGTAGACGTGCACCAGCGCACCGGCCTGGTTGAACGCCGTCAGGTTGAAGGAGATGCCGAACTTGACCGGCGTCACCGCGAGGGCGCGCCTGGTATCGGGGTGGGCGGCGTTGAACGCCTCGATCTCGCGCTTGCGACCCACGACGTCGGCGCTGGAGACGACCTCGTTCCAGATCGTCGGGATGCGCTCGGGGTGGCGAACCGGCTGTCCGTACGGCGTCGTCTGGCCCTGCCCGTAGAAGTTGCGCTCGCGCAGGTCCATCGGGTCGAGACCGAGCAGGGGCGCACAGCGGCCGAGGATGTCCTCGATCACCAGCATGCCCTGGGGGCCGCCGAAGCCGCGGAAGGCGGTGTTGGACGCCTTGTGCGTTCTCGCGATGCGGCCGTTCACCCGGATGTTGGGGATCCAGTACGCGTTGTCGATGTGGCACAGGGCGCGGGCCAGCACCGGCTCCGAGAGGTCGAGGCTCCAGCCGCCGTCCGCGGTCAAGGTCGCGTCAAGGGCGACGATGCGCCCGCTCTCGTCGAAGCCGACCCGCCAATCGGCATGGAACCCATGCCGCTTGCCCGACATGGTCAGGTCCTGCGTACGGTTCAGCCGCAGCCGGACCGGACGTCCGGTGAGCGTCGCGCCCAGCGCGGCGATCGCCGCAAAGCCGTGCGGCTGCATCTCCTTGCCGCCGAAGCCGCCGCCCATGCGCAGGCACTGCACCGTGACCTCGTGGTTGTGCCTGCCCAGCACGTGGGCCACGATCTCCTGCGTCTCGGACGGGTGCTGGGTGCTGCTCTGGACGAAGACCTGCTCGCTCTCGTCGACATGGGCCAGGGCGCAATGCGTCTCGAGGTAGAAGTGCTCCTGGCCGGAGAACTCGAGCTCGCCGCTGAAGACATGGGTGGCGGCGGCAAGGCCGGCCTCGATGTCGCCCCGCCGCACCTGCGGCATCGCGCCCTGGAACGACTCGGCCTCGATCGCCTCGGTCACCCTGATGTAGGAAGGGAGCGGCTCGACGTCGACCTCGACAGCCGCCGCGCCGAGCCGGGCGGCCTCGAGCGTCTCGCCAAGCACCCAGCACACGGCGTGGCCGTAGAACATGACCTCGCTGGGGAACAGCGGCTCGTCATGCTTGACCCCGGCATCGTTGACCCCGGGAACGTCCGCCGCGGTGAGCACGCGGACGACCCCGGGCACGGCGAGCGCGGGGTCGGTGCGCAGCCCGGTGACCCGGCCGTGCGCCTGCGGGACCTGCACCGGGTGGGCGTGCAGCACGTCCTTGGTGCGTTCCACCAGGTCGTCGGTGTAGAGCGCCTTGCCGGTGACGTGCAGGGCCGCGCTCTCATGAGGGAGGGCGAGCCCGACGGACGGGTCCTCGGGTCGTTCCGACAGGGCACTCATGCCGGCACCTCCTCCGGGCTCTCGGCGTACAGCTTGCGCAGGCTCTGGCCGAGCATGGCGGCGCGGTAGGCCGCGCTCGCGCGGTGGTCGTCGATCGGGGTGCCCTCGCCGCCCAGGACCTCCGCGGCGGCCTGCGCCGTGGCGAGCGTCCATGGCCGGCCCTCGAGCGCCGCCTCCGTCGCCAGGGCACGGACCGGCATCGCCGCGACCCCGCCGAGCCCGATGCGGGCCCGCTTCACGACGCGGTCCTCGACATCCAGGGCAAACCCGATGGCCACGCTGGAGATGTCGTCGAAGCGCCGCTTGGCGATCTTGTGGAACGCCGCCAGCCGGGCCAGGGGCAGCGGGATGCGCACCGCCTTGATCAGCTCGTCGGGGCGGCGCACGCTCTGCCGGTAGCCGGTGAAGTAGTCGGACAGGGCGACCTCGCGCTCGCCGTCGACGCTGGCCAGCACCAGGCTCGCCTCCAGGGCGAGCAGCGCGGGCGGGGCGTCGCCGATCGGCGAGCCGGTGCCGAGGTTGCCGCCGAGCGTGGCGCCGTTGCGGATCAGCCGCGAGGCGAACTGCGGGAACAGCTGGGCCAGCAACGGCACGCTGCCGTCGAGACGGCGCTCGATCTCGGTCAGCGTCAGCGCCGCCCCGATCTCGATCCGGTCGCCGTCGGCGACCAGGCCGCGCAGCTCGGGAAGGCGGTCGATGGCGATGACCGACGCGGCCCTCGTGCCGCGGAGGTTGACCTCGACACCCCAGTCGGTCGAACCGGCGACGACGGTGGCGGCCGGGTCGTCGTGCAGCAGCTGGAGCGCGTCGGCGAGCGTCTCGGGGCGGACGAACGAGCGACCGTCTTGGCGCAGCCGGGTCGCCGCGGGCTCGGTGGGCGGCGCGCTCAGCCGTGCGGCGAACGAGTCGTCAGGAGGTGGGGCGCCGAGGGCATAGGCCGCGTCGCGGATCGGGCGGTAGCCGGTGCAGCGGCAGAGGTTCCCGCTCAGCGCGTGCAGGTCGAACCCGTTGGGACCGTGCTCGTGGTCGGACTCGGCACCGCTCTCGCTCGAGGGGCGGCGATCGGGCCGGTAGTACTCGGCGGCCATGCTGCAGATGAATCCCGGCGTGCAATAGCCGCATTGCGAGCCCCCGCGGTCCGCCATCTCCTGTTGCACGGGGTGCAGCGCACCCTGCGCGCCCAGCCCTTCGGCGGTGACGATCTCCTGGCCGTCGAGCGAGGCGATGGGCACCAGGCAGGCGTTGACGGCCACCCATTCCGTCGGCGTGGTGAGACCGGGACGGGCTACCAGAACCGAGCAGGCCCCGCACTCTCCTTCGGCGCAGCCCTCCTTGCACCCGGTGAGACCGCACTCGCGAAGGAAGTCCAGCGCGGTGGTGTGGAGCGGAACGTCGGCGATCGACGTCCCCTGACCGTTGACCGTAACCTTGCCGACGACCATGTCACATGCTCCTGTCCCCCCTGGAACCGTGGGTGGGCTGGTCCCTGCCGAGCACCTCGAGCTGAAACGACTTTACAAGCGCCGCCGGCCATTGTGAAGCTGTTCAGAAAATATATTCCGCATCGTAGAATCAGCCGACGTGCTTGACCTCGCCGTTCCTGGTGTCGATCCGCATGGCAAGGTCATTCCATATGGCGGAGTCCTCCTGGAGAGGAGGTAAGCTGCTTCATGTCCCAGGGCGCAGCGAGGAGCAAGGTGGCCAGGAGCAGGCAGCCCAAGGGCGCGGGGAAGCCACAGCGCGCCGGCGACGGCGTCCAGTCGGTCGAGCGGGCGCTCGAGCTGCTGGAGGCCCTGGCCGAGCCCCGGGAGGCCAAGGGCGTCAGCGAGCTGGCCCGGGCCACCGGCCTGCCCGTGGCCACCATCCACCGGCTGCTCGCCACCATGGTCTCGCGAGGGTACGTCCGCCAGGACAGCGGCTCCCACAAGTACACCCTCGGCTCGCACCTGATCCGGCTGGGCGAGGCGGCGGCGCGCGACTTCGCGCAGTTCGCCCGCCCGTACCTGGCCGAGCTGATGGAGGCCAGCGGCGAGACGGCCAACCTGGCCATGCTCGAAGACGGCCAGGTCGCCTACGTCGCCCAGGTCCCCTCCCGCCACCACCGGGTGCGGATGTTCACCGAGGTCGGACGGCGCGTCCACCCCCACACCAGCGGCGTCGGCAAGGTGGTGCTCGCCTTCCGCCCGCGGGCCGAGGTGGAGGCGCTGCTGGCCAGGTCCGGCCTGCCGCCGCGCACGCCGCGGACGATCACCGACCCGGCCCGGTTCCTGGCCGAGCTGGACAAGGTCGCCAGCCAGGGCTACGCCATCGACAGCGGCGAGGAGGAGGTGGGCGTTCGCTGCCTGGCCGTCCCGGTGTTCGGCGTGGGGGGTTCGGTGGCCGCGATGTCGGTCTCGGCTCCAGAGGGACGGCTGCAGGATCGCGACATCGAGCGCGTCCTCCCGGAGATGCTGCGGATCTCGGCCGCCCTCAGCGCCGCGTTCCTCACTGCCGCCAGCGCGTCGCCGCTCTCAAGGGTTGACGGGGGATCAGGGCCGCCGTTAGGCTCCTAAACAATTAGAGGGTCGTTTCCACTATACGGAAACCGTTGAGACTGACCTCGGCGGAGGGTGCCGATGAGTGCCGCCCCACCCCACCCCCAGGCCGACGCCCGAGTCGGGCCGGCCAGGTTCACCACCCCCCACATCGCCTTCGCACCGGAGGCGACCTGCTCGACGCGAGGCGGACCCGCCAGCACGAGATGAAAGGCTGGTGCAGCAGATGGCCAGGACCGACGAACGAGACCAGCGCGCAGCCGGCGGCGGCGCCGTTCACCCGGTGGACCAGGTCCTGGCGCCGCACAAGCTGGCCGTGTACGGCTTCCAGCACGTACTGGCGTTCTACGCCGGAGCCGTCATCGTGCCCATCCTGCTGGCCAGCGCCATCAAGCTGACCCCCGAGCAGCTCGCCTACCTGATCAACGCCGACCTGTTCACCTGCGGCATCGCCTCCATCATCCAGTCGGTCGGGTTCTGGAAGATCGGCGTGCGGATGCCGCTGCTGCAGGGCGTCACCTTCGCCGCGGTCTCGCCGATGATCTCGATCGGCCTGGCCGAGGGCGGCGGTGTCCCCGGCCTGCGGGCGATCTACGGCGCCGTCATCGTGGCCGGGATCTTCGCCTTCCTGGTCGCCCCCTTCTTCGCCCGGCTGATCCGGCTGTTCCCGCCGGTGGTCACCGGGACGGTCATCACCATCATCGGCATCGTCCTGCTGTCGGTCGCCGCCCTGGACGTCGGCGGCGGCGGGGCCAGCATGTTCACCGACCCGCCCACCTTCGGGGCGCTGCGCAACCTGGCCCTGGCCGGCTTCACCCTGCTGGTCATCCTCTGCATCTACCGGCTGTTCAGCGGCTTCGTGGCCACCATCGCGGTGCTCATCGGGCTGCTGGTGGGCACGCTGGCCGGCTGGATCTTCGACTTCACCGACTTCAGCCGGGTCGGCGGCGCCGACGTGCTCGGGGTCACCACCCCCTTCCACTTCGGCGCCCCCACCTTCTCGGCGGCCGCGGTCATCTCGATGGTCATCGTGATGCTGATCACCATGGTCGAGACCACCGGC
>JASLIH010000171.1 GCA_030152105.1 Actinomycetes bacterium | reverse complement strand
CGTCGGAGGGGTCGCGGGGGAGGAACGCCATGGCCACCCCGAGCCGGCCGCTCGCCCCGTTGGCCGGGCCGTCGAAGAACCCGTCGGGCAGCGGCACCAGGACACCGGCGCCATCCCCGGTCCGGGCGTCGGCGGCGACCGCGCCCCTGTGCCGGAGCCGCTCGAGCCCGCCGAGGGCGGCGTCGAGGATGGCCCGGCTGGCGCGGCCGCGCACGTCGGCCACGAAGCCGATGCCGCAGGCGTCGCGCTCGTCGCGTCGCCGGTCGTACAGGGCCCGGCCGCTGCGGCCGGCGCCTGGCAGGAGGTGGTCCGTCATCTCGCCTCCGAAAGCACTGCTTGGGACAGACGCCAGGACGCGAGCTTGGACAACGGTGTCCAGGGACACGAAAACGGCGCCGCCTGGGGCGAGCGCCGTTGCTCTTCGAACACTGAGCGTACGGAGGTGGGTCCGGCACGTCAACAGCGGGTGTGACCTGCCCTCCCGGCGGCCGGCGACGCCCCTACCCGGTGCGGGCCGTCCTCGACCGCCAGGCGACCACGGCGCCGGCCGCGGCGGCCAGGAGCAGCAGCACCAGGGCCCCGCCGACCAGCCGCAGCAGCGGGGCCGGATCGAGCCGGGTCTCGGCCGGCCGGGCGGGCAGGCCGGGCACCGGCTCCAGCCGCATGGCCTGCCGCGGGACCAGCCCGAGGCGCACGGCCAGGCGGCCGAGAGCGGCCGGCCGCACCGGGCCGCCGTCGGCCGGCAGCTCCAGCACCGCCCGCTCGAACGGCTGGCGAATTGCCCCGTCCGGCATCATCTGGGGCAGGCCGAGGGGCCGGCCGAACCGCTCGCGGGCCCGCCGGAAGTCCTCGGCCGAGGCCGTCGCCGGGTCGGTGCCCAGGTAGGCGCGGCCGATCAGCTTGTCGTGGAGCAGGCCCCGGACCTGCCGGTTGGTGACCGGCGGGGTGGCCGACGGCAGCGGGATGTCGGCGTCGGCCACCGCCTCGACGTTCAGCTTGGCCAGCAGCGGCGGCAGCTCGATGGGCCGCACGGCCGGGGGGCCGCTGGCCGTCGGGACCGCCCCCAGCACCATGGTGTCGAACGCCTGGAGGGCCGGCCCGTCGCTGGTCCAGACCGACCCGAGCGGACGGCCGAGGACGGCCTTGCCGCCGACCGACCGGTACGCGGTGTGGAACGACCCCGCCTGACTGTCCACGACCCGGTAGCCGCCGCAGGCCGAGCCACTGGTGTTGGAGAACACGCCGTCGGGCAGGGGGATCAGGTCGGCCACCGGGTCGAGCGGAGCGGCGTCGACCCGCCAAAGCTCTACCCCGGACAGGCTGCGGGACGGGAGGGCGGCCAGCCTGGTTCCTTGCTGGCGGACCCAGGCGGCCAGCGACGGGGTCATGGGGCCGCCCTGGCCGGTGCCGCCGGTCAGCACGAAGTACCGCACCCCGGCGGCGTGGGCGGCCGGGCCGCTAGAGAAGTCGGTCACGGTGACGCCGGCGGCCAGCAGCCGGGCCTGGTCGTCGGGGCCGCTGGCGTTGACGGCCGAGCATGCCGGAACCTCGGCCCCGACGGTCGCCACCAGTCGCCCGAGGCCGTCGTCGGCCGGCCGGCCGTAGCGGCCGTCCCAGTCGACCGCCTGGGCCGCCAGCAGCCCGACGAGCACGATCCCGACCCCGGCACCGACCCACCGGGGACCCACCCCGGCGGCCCGACGGGCCTGGGCGGTGCCGGCGGCGGCGACCAGCAGCCCGGCCCCGACGGCCAGACTGACGGCCGCGGCGGGTACGGCGAAGGGGAGGGCCTGCTCGGCCGGGTACCCGACGGCGATCGCCACCAGCGCCCCCGCCGCCGAGGTCGCCATCCAGGCGAGCAGCCGGGCCGCCCCCAGGCGGCCAACCGACCTGGCGCCGGACCGGTGGCGCCAGGTCAGGATGGCGGCGGTCATGCCGGCGGCGAGGAGCAGCCAGGTGAGCGGAGCACCGGAGATGGAGGCGGCCACCGACCCCCGCCCCGGGGGCCGGGCGAGCAGCCACCCGGCCTGCCCGGCGTCCAGTCCCTGGCCCGCCACCCACACCGGCAGGAGCAGCCACAGCGCGATCGCCAGGCCGAGGGCGGCCATGTCCTTCCAGGCGTCCTGGTAGCGCCCCTGGAGCAGCTCGGCGACCACGGGAACGGCCAGCACCGGCAGCGCCAGCGGGCTCACCAGTAGGGCGAGCCCGCCACCGGCGGCCACCAGCGGCAGCCACCGCAGCGCCGGCCGTGCCGGCATCCCCCAGGCCAGCGCGACGGTGCCCAGCGCGAGCAGCACAGCCAGGATGGTCCCGGTCGCCGACCGCCCGCTCTGGACGAGCAGCGGGTCGAGCGCCACCAGCGCCCCGGCCAGCGCCGCTCCCGCCAGCCGCCAGCGCCGCCCCCCATGTTGCGGCGGGGCCGGACCCGGCCCGGCCGCCGCACCGGTACCGGGCCCGACCCGTATAAGCAGCAGGAACAGCACGACCGTCAGCCCAACCACACCCCCCAGCAGGAACCGGCTCGGCACCCTCGCCTCCCGGACCACACCCTCGAGCGAGCTCCTCGCCTCCGACGCCCGCAGCCAGACCCCCACCCCCAGCGCATGCAACGGCTCGATCGGCCCAACCCTCGGGTCCTGCACAACCAGGCCGCCGTCACTCCCCCCGGCAGCCCGGACCACCGCCACCTCACCCGCCCGGGTCTCGGCCCCCCCACCCCCAACCCACCCAGCAGCCGCCACGCCAAGCATCGCCACCAACAGCGCAACCACGGCGGGTCGGACCACCCCAGCAACCCCATCCCCCACCGGACGACCAGCCCCACCGCCGCCAGCCCTGACATCGCCAGCCTTCGCCCGCCGCGCCGCCTCCCGCGCCGTCCGCCGAGCCTCGGCCTGCGCCGCCTTTGCCTGGCTGGCCTCCGCGCGAGCCTCGGCCTTGGCTGCCGTTTCCTGCTGGGCCTGCTGGCGCCGAACCTCGGCCGCAGCCGCTAGCGCCGCCGCCGCCTCCGCTCGCGCTGCCTTTCGACCCTCCGCCCGCACCGCCTTCGCCTCGGC
>JASLIH010000099.1 GCA_030152105.1 Actinomycetes bacterium | reverse complement strand
GTCACCGACCCGGGCAAGGGCGCCCGCGGCGGCATCAGCTGCTTCCTGGTCGACACCGACACCCCCGGGTTCGAGGTCGGCCGCCGCCAGCGGACCATGTACGACGAGCACCAGGCCGAGCTGGTCTTCACCGACTGCCGGGTCGGCGCCGACGCCCTGCTGGGCAAGGAGGGCTACGGCTTCTACTCGGCCATGCGCTGGATCAACGGCGGCCGGGTCTCGATCGCCGCCATGGCCGTCGGGATGGCCCAGCACCTGTACGACCGGATGCTCGAGTACGCCAAGGTCAGGGAGGCGTTCGGGCGCCGGATCGGGGCCAACCAATATGTCCAGGGGATGATCGTCGACACCCTGGCCGAGCTGACCCAGGCGCGCCTGCTGGTCTACGACCTGGCCGCCAAGCTCGACGCCGGCGCCGACGGCCGCCAGGAGGCGGCCCTGGCCAAGTACGTGGCCACCGAGATGGTCGGCAGGGTGGCCGACCGGGCCATCCAGGTGTTCGGCGGCAACGGCTACATGACCGAGATGGGTGTGGAGCGCTGGGCCCGGTTCGTGCGGGCCATGCGTCTGTACGAGGGCACCAGCGAGATCCTCAAGACCAACATCGCCCGGACCCTCGGCCTCGACGAGCCGACGCGGGCCCCAGCGGCGGCGGGGCCGGCTCCCACGCCGTAGGATCAAGCCATGCGACGCTCACGAACCCGTTCGACTCTGCTGCTGGCCGCGGCCGCCTGGACCATCTGGGTGTGGTCGACGCGCATCTGGAACATCCTCAACGACCCCGCCCACGACGCCGCCTTCAAGACCGTCCACAGTCTGCTCGCCCTGGTCTCGATCGCCTTCGGGGTCGCCCTGGGCGTGGTCGGGCTGCGGATGCGCCGCGAGGCCCGCGCCTCCGAGATTGAGACGGCCGGGCGCGCCGGGTAGGCTGAGCCGCTCGTCAACCTGGGGGGGTACCTGCGGTGTTCATCCGGATTCTGCGCGGACAGGCCTATGACGGTGCCGCGACGCTTGCCGAGGTCAACCGCTGGCGCCGGGAGCTCGGCGCCGGGGTGCTGGGCTGGCGGCGGCTGACCGCCGGGATCGGTGATGGCGGCGAGCTGGTCCTCGCCCTCCGCTACGACACCGAGGCGGCGGCCCGGCGCGACCGCGACCGGCCCGAGCTGGCCGCCTGGCAGGCCGCGGCCGACCGCCACCTGTCCGGTCCCGGCCGCTGGTACGACTGCCCGGTCGTGCACACGATGAAGGAGGGCGACGCCGGCGAGGCCGGCTTCGTCAGGGTCGTCCAGGGCCGTCTGGCCGACCCGGTCCGGCTGGCCGCCATGCGGGCCGAGGTCGAGCGGACCCTGCGCGACCGCGCCCCCCACGTCCTGGGGGTGACGGTGGCCGAGCACGCCGACGGCACCGGGTTCACCGAGCTCACCTACCTGACCTCCGAGCGCGAGAGCCGGGCCGCCGACCGCCAGATGCCGGTCGAGATGGCCGTCCAGCTCGGCACCGTCCGCAGCTATGTCGAGGCCCTCGAGGAAGTGGAGCTGCGCCAGCCCCTGCTGGTCAGCCCGGCCGTCCCGGTGGCCTGACCCGGAGCGCCGCTAGGGGGCGCGGTCCTCGGCGTCCAGGGTGGCCAGGGCCGCCGCCTGGGCCCGGGCCATGAGGTCCTTCAGCGGGCGGCCGGTGGCCGAGGCCAGGCGGGCGCAGTCGGCGTACTCGGGGGCGACGTTGACCACCCGGCCGCCGTCCAGGCCGAGCTTGACCCGGACCTTGCCGCCAGGCACCGACACCGTGACCATCCGCCGCTCCAGCATCCACTTGCGCACCGGCAGCCCGCGAACCCCCAGGGTCGAGGTCTCGCGCCACAGCAGCTCGCGCACGGCCGCGTCGGTGCCGGGGGCGCAGAGCACCGACAGGGTGATGCCGGGCCGGCCCTTCTTCATGTGGATCGGGGTGAACCAGACGTCGGCCGCCCCGGCCTCGAACAGCCGCTCCAGCACCCATGGGGCCAGCTCGGGGGTCATGTCGTCGAGGTTGGCCTCCAGCACCAGCCCTCCGTCACCGGCAGAGTCGTCCTCGGTGCGCTCGCCCAGCAGCACCCGGAGCACGTTGGGCAGCTCGTCGTGCTGGCGGGTCCCGGCCCCGTAGCCGGTGGCGTCCACCCGCATCGGCGGCAGGTCGGCGTAGCGCTCGGCGCTGGCGGCCAGGATGGCCGCCCCGGTCGGCGTGGTCAGCTCGGCCGCGACCCCGCCGGAGTAGATCGGCACCCCGCTGAGCAGCTCGACGACCGCCGGGGCGGGCACCGGCAGCACCCCGTGCTCGCCGCGGACCAGGCCGGTCCCGGTGGCCACCGGCGACGCCCACACCTCGGTGACCTCCAGGTGGTGCAGGAGCAGGGCGCTGCCGACGATGTCGACGACCGCGTCCACGGCCCCGACCTCGTGGAAGTGGACCTGGTCGACAGGCTTGCGGTGGATCCTGGCCTCGGCCGCGGCCAGCCGGCCGAAGCTGGCCAGGGCGCGGTTGCGGACCGGGGCCGGCAGGTCGGCCTCGCCCAGGGCGCCCCGCAGGTAGGCCCAGGTGCGGATCACACGCGAGCGCTCGGCCCTGACCCGGACCAGGGTGGCCCCGATCCCTCCCCGCTCGACCTCGGTCACCTCCAGCTCGAACGGGTCGACCGGCAGCCCGGACAGCCCGGCCCGCAGGGCCTCGGCCGACCCGCCGGCGTCCAGCAGCGCCCCCAGCACCATGTCCCCGGCCACCCCGGCGAAGCAGTCGAAGTAGGCGAAGGTCATCGGCGGAGGATCCGGGCGGCCAGGGCCCCGGCCCCGAACCCGTTGTCGATGTTGACCACGCTGACCCCGACCGCGCAGGAGTTCAGCATGGCCAGCAGGGCGGCCAGCCCGTCGAAGGCGGCCCCGTAGCCGACACTGGTCGGCACCGCCACCACCGGCGCCGCCACCATTCCGGCGACCAGCGACGGCAGGGCCCCCTCCATCCCCGCCACCACCACCAGCACGTCGGCCGCCTGGAGGCGGGCGGCCTCGGCGAACAGCCGGTGGGCGCCGGCCACGCCAACGTCGGCCAGGGTGCCGACCCGGCAGCCGGACGCCTCGGCCGTGACCCAGGCCTCCTCGGCCACCGGCAGGTCGCTGGTCCCGGCGCAGATCACCTCGACCAGCCCGGTCCGTGACCCGTCCGGCTCGACCGCCCGGCACACCAGCATCCCCGAGCGGGCATGCCAGCGGGCGTCGGGGGCGACCTCCCGTACCGCCTCGGCGTGGGCGGCCGTGGCCTTGGTGACCAGCACCGGCGAGGCGTCCTGGGCGAGCAGGGCGGCCACGATCCGGGCCGCCTCGGCCGGGGTCTTGCCCGGGCCGTAGACGACCTCGGGCCCGCCCCGCAGCGCCCGGTGATGGTCGACCCGGGCGAAGCCGAGGTCCTCGAACGGCCACGCGGCCAGGCGGGTCACGGCGTCCTCGGTGGAGAGCTCGCCCCTGGCGACGGCGCCGAGAAGCTGTCGAAGCCGACCTTGATCCAAAGTTCCCGCATTGTAGCTCCGAAATTGGGCGGCGCCGGTCCGGTAGCCTAAGGGCATGCTGGATCTCAAGCTCGTCCGCGACGACCCCGAGGGGGTCAAGGCCGCCCTGGCCAAGCGCGGCCCCGGCGCCGCCGAGCTGGTCGACCGGCTGCTGGAGGCCGACGCGACCCGCCGCCGCCTGGTCACCGAGGTCGACGCCCTGCGGGCCGAGCAGAAGCGCCGTGGCCGGGAGGTCGCCCAGGCCGCCCCCGACCAGCGCGGGCAGGTCCTGGCCGGCCTCAAGGAGCTGTCCGACCGCCTCGCCGAGGCCGAGGCCCGCCTGCGCGCCGCCGAGGCCGAGCTTGCCGAGCTCCAGGCCCACATGCCCAACCTGCCCGACCCGGCCACCCCCGCCGGCGGCGAGGAGGACTCGGTCGAGCTGCGCCGGGTCGGGACCCCGAGGGACTTCGACTTCGAGGTCCGCGACCACCTGGAGCTGGGCGAGCTGCTTGGCGCGATCGACACCGTCCGGGCGGCCAAGGTGTCAGGGGCCCGCTTCGGCTATCTGCTCGGCCCGGGGGCGCTGCTCGAGTTCGCCCTGGTCCGGTTCGCCATGGAACGCCTCACCGCCGCCGGGTTCGTGCCCATGATCCCCCCGGTGCTGGTCCGGCGGGAGGCGATGTTCGGGACCGGCTTCCTGCCCACCGACGAGCAGCAGATCTTCCGCACCGCCGACGACGACCTGTACCTGACCGGCACCTCCGAGGTGCCGCTGGTCGCCTACCACAGCGACGAGCTGCTCGACCCGGGCGCCCTGCCGCTGCGCTACGCCGGCTTCTCGACCTGCTTCCGCCGTGAGGCCGGGTCGTACGGCAAGGACACCCGGGGGATCTTCCGGGTCCACCAGTTCGACAAGGTCGAGATGGTGTCGTTCGTGCTCCCCGAGGCCTCGGCCACCGAGCACGAGCTGCTGCTGGCCCGCGAGGAGGAGATCCTCCAGGCCCTGGAGCTGCCCTACCGGGTGGTCGACATCGCCGCCGGCGACCTCGGCGGCTCGGCGGCCCGCAAGTTCGACTGCGAGGTCTGGATCCCCTCCCAGGGCACCTACCGGGAGCTCACCTCGACCTCGAACTGCACCGACTTCCAGGCCCGCCGCATCGGCTGCCGGGTCAGGGAGCCCGAGGGGAACCGGCCCCTGCACACCCTCAACGGCACCGCCGTGGCCGTCGGCCGCACCATCGTCGCCCTGCTCGAGAACCACCAGCAGCCCGACGGGTCGGTCCGGGTCCCGGACGCCCTCCAGCAGTACCTGGGCACCGAGCTCATCCAGCCGAGCAAGTAGCCGCCGGGTGCTGGAGTCCGACCCGGTCTGAACCGATCGCCACCAGGTGTCCTCACGCTCCTGTGCGATGGGCTCCCGGGATAGGTGGATACTTGTCGGACAGCAGCCACCAGATCATCGGGCGGTCGTGCCTGCACGGATCCCGCCGGGAAGGAGCAGCTCAATGGCCGACTTTCCTCCCCTCACCCACGTTGCCCTGACAGTCCGCGATCTGTCGGTCAGTGTCCCCTGGTACGAGGCGCTCCTCGGTGCTGGACCGGCGCTCGACGAGGACACCGATCCCGACTTCCACCACACGGTGTACCTGCTCGGCAACACCCTGCTCGGGTTGCATCAGCACGCCAAGCCCGCCTCCGACGAGCGGTTCAGCGAGTTCCGGGTCGGCCTGGACCATGTCGCCTTCGGCTGCGCCGACCGAGCCGAGCTCGAGCGCTGGGCCCAGCGGCTCGACGAGCTCGGCATCGAGCACAGCGAGATCAAGGACCGCGCCTACGGCTCGGGCGTGAGCTTCCGCGACCCGGACGGCATCGCGCTCGAGTTCTTCGCCCCACCCAGCTGACCCGGCTGACCGGCGGCGGAGGAGGTCGGCGACGACTGTGACCGCCAGGCCGGCCACCTCCGACCCGTGGAGAGACCGTGAAGCAGGCGCAGCGGACCAGGGTTGCGGTCGTGGGCACCGGGCCGTGGTGGGGCCGCGAGCATGCCCGGGTGTGGGCCGAGCGGCCCGACGTCGACCTCTGCGCGGTGGTTGGCCGCACGCCCGAACGCGCTGGCCCCCGGGCCCGCGAGTTCGGGGCCAACCCCTATGTCGACCTCGGGGAGATGCTGGAGCGGGAACAGCCCGATCTCGTCTCGCTCTGCCTGGCCAACGAGGGCCACTTCGAGCCGACCCTCGAGGTCATCCGCGCCGGCGTTCCCCTCCTGGTCGAGAAGCCGCTGGTCTTCGACCTCGAGGAGGCCGACGTCCTGCTGCGCGAGGCCGAGGCCCGTTCGCTGTTCTTCGCCATCAACTTCAACCACCGCTACGCCACGCCGGTGGCCAGGGCCGCCGCCGCCGTCCGCGCCGGCGACCTCGGCGAGCTCGTCTTCGCCACCTGGCGCTTCGGCGGCGAACCGGGAACCAGCTCCCATCCCCACGCCAACCTCATCGAGACCCAGTGCCACGGGCTGGACATGCTCGAGCACCTGTGCGGGCCGATCGACTCGGTGACCGCCCAGATGACCGACAGGACCGGCCGGGGCTGGTCGACGCTA
>JASLIH010000024.1 GCA_030152105.1 Actinomycetes bacterium | reverse complement strand
GCCCCCCCACCGTGCCCGTAGCTGCGTAGCCGCCCTTGGCCCTGCACACCAAAGCCATACCCGTACTGCTGTTGGTGGGGGCGGGTCGCTTCGGCGAGCGTCGCCTTGGAGATCAGCCTTTCCGAGTTCAACGCCTGCGCGAATCGCAGGAGGTCGCCGACGGTCGAGTAGCCGCCGCCGGCCGCCGTGCCCCGCCAGGGCAGCGTGTCGGTATTCGGCACCCACCCACCACCAGGGGATGTGTGCTGGTAGCCGACCGCCCGATCCGGTACGAGCACGGACTCAGGGAGCGCGCCCGTGGACCCCATGCCGGCCCGGCGAAAGACATGGTCGCGAACATAATCGTCGTACGACCCACCTGTCACCTGTTCGATGAGCGCGCCCAGCAGGACGAACCCGTAGTTGGAATACTCAAAGCGGGCGCCCGGCGCTTGGGTAAGCCCTCGCCGGCCTTACAGCTTCAGGTAGTCGCGGTGCTCGCGCAGCTGAAGGCGGTGCTCCTCGAACTCCGGGCCGAAGATGTCGCCGGTCCCTCCGGTGTGGGTGAGCAGGTGCCGCACGGTGACCTTGGCGGCCACCTCCTTGTTGGGATAGTCGAGCAGGTGCTTGCCGATGGGGTCGTCCAAGGCCAGCTTGTGCGCCTCGACCAGCTGCAGGGTCGCGATCGCGGTGAACATCTTGTTCATCGAGCCGATGCGGAACCTCGTGGCCGGCGTGTTGGGCTTGCCGGTCTTGCGGTCGGCCCGGCCCCAGGCGTCTTTGAGCAGGACCTTGCCGTGCCGGGCGACGAGCACGGCCCCGGCGAACTCGCCGGCGCGGGCACGCTCGACGGCATGCTCAGAGAGCGCCGCGAGCGCCTGCGCTTGGGACAGCCGGTGCAGGACGAGACCGACCGTACTCGATGGCCTGGGGGTGGCCAGCAGCTCCACCCGATCGTCGGCGTCCCCGATGCGCTGGAACCGGATGTTGTCCACCCCGACGCGCAGCGGCCCTTGATTGTCGGTGGTGGCGAGGCGGAGGCGGACCGTCTGGCCCGCCCACGCCGACACGTCTACCCGCGCCTCGGTCGGCTGGCGGCGGGCCGGATCACCCGGCGAGGTGTGGAAAGACGTTGACCAGCACATCCCCCTTGGCCACCGAGTCGATCGGCGCCGACGGACCGACGAGGTCGATGCGGAACTGCTGGTTGGCCTCGGGGGTGTCATATGCCAGGGCTGCTGAACGGGCCCGTCCCGGTATAGAAGACGCTCAGCCGCAGGCTGAATCGACCCTGCAGGCGCAGGTCCCGGTACAGGATGCGGGTTCCGGGACCGTTCATGTCGGTTACCGCCGCGAACCTGCCTTGGGGCGGATGGGGGACATCGAAGGGGACGTTGGGATCGCTCTGGGCGGGATCGGGTGCCTTGTGGCCGTCGGAGTACACCAACCAGCCCCCCGAGCCGCCGCCGACGGCCTGCCAACCCGTGATCGCGCCGGACTCGAAGTCCTCCATGACTATCGTTCTCGGTCGAGCTTGGCACCCGACGAGAACCGAGCTCAGCGCGACGAGTGCGACCAGCGCTGCAGCAACGGCGCTCCTGCGACCCTTGACCCCCCGCAGGGCGCCGAGATGTTGACTCGGATTCACGGGCATCTCGCTCACCCTCGTTCCACCGCCCATTGTGCTCTCAGTCGAGGCCAATGGGCGGCCGGTCCTTCGCAGACCGGCTGCAGCTGTTAGCGGCCCGGGCCGGCAGGCCCGACGGACTTCCGGATTCTCGGACCGCTCGAGGTGTGGGCCGAAGGCGGCGGGGCATCCCGGGGCGGACCCAAGCCCCCTGCGCTTCCCGCGGGTCCCGGATTTCCGTGCCAGGGCTTGAAACCCCTTAGTGAAGCCTTCGTACGGGTAGCGCCCAAGCTCCACGTGTGGCCCGCTGCGACTGAACATCGACGGTACGGTGGACATGCCCGGTCGCGGCTGAGGGCGATCTCGCTGGATAACGTGACAAGTATCGAAGATCCGACGACACGATAACTTTCAATTTCCGCTAGTGGCTGACCAGCAGGTCCGGGCTTGAGCACAGCGTCTGAACTCAGACATCTCCTAAACAGGGGCGGTTCGACGACGAGATTCGCGTCGCTGTATTCCCGGTCCGCCTCCGAACCAGATCAATCCGGCGACGACTTTCCAAACCAGGCCGACAGCTCCGCAGTCGCCTGGCTGTCAAGGCTTCCAGACGGTCGCTCCGGCGGTTGGTTGGATCAGGCGGTGACGGACGGCTTGCTGTTCTTGCGCGGGCGGCGCTTGCGCGGGGTGCTGTCCGCCGCAGTGGTGGACCCGGGCTTGCGCCCACGCTTCTTCAGCGTCTTGCCCACACCTGCCAACTTCAGGTCCCGGTAGTTCTCCTCGGAGATATCGAGCTGCTGGGTCGAGCCGTCCGGGTGGCGGATCGACAGCTGATAGGCCTGACCGGCAGGGATCTCGGACTGGTCGAGGTCCGAGACGTACATCGTGATCGTTTTGGTTCCCACCGGAACTCCCTTTCTCGGCCGATCGGCAAATGGAGGCCGAGCGCACCATTTCGGTTAATGAACGACAGCGGCGCGGCGCGACGTAACCGCTACTGAATCTCCTTCGGGCTTATTCTGCCACCGATGGCGCCGCCAGGACGTGTCCGCCGCCTCCTGGAGATGCCGATGACCGGCACGCCGGAGGCCTGGAAGGAGGCCAGGTTGTCGTTGAACTGGGAGGCCTCCTTGGTGCACACAGTGTCGTCGTCTCCATTGACCGTCTGGCTGCCTGTGGTTCTAGCAGCAGCTCAGAAGAGGTAGTGGGCGACCTCGCGGGTGAGCTGCTCGGGGTCGTCGCCCAGCTGGGGGGGCAGGTTGTGGTTGAGCCAGAGCGTGGCCAGCCCATGGACCAGGGACCAGGCGGCGACGCCGGCCCGCACGTCGCCGTCGTTGTCGGGGGTGGTGGTGGCCTGGGCGGCCGGCGGGTACAGCAGCGCCCTGGCTGTGTCCCGGGCTCGGACGAGCTCGGGGTCGTCGGGGTGGTACAGCTCGGGGCGGAACATCACCTCGAAGTGGGCCTGGTTGGTGATGGCGAATCGGACGTAGGCGACGCCGACCTCCAGGAAGTCCCCGGTGGCCTGGTAGGTGTCGCGGAGGGTTGC
>JASLIH010000001.1 GCA_030152105.1 Actinomycetes bacterium | reverse complement strand
CAGAAGGAGGACAAGGAGGGCCGGCTCGTCCTGTCGAAGAAGCGGGCGCAGTACGAGCGGGCGTGGGGCACGATCGAGAAGATCAAGGAAGAAGAGGGCGTCGTCAGCGGCCCGGTCATCGAGGTCGTCAAGGGCGGCCTGATCCTCGACATCGGCCTGCGGGGCTTCCTGCCGGCATCGCTGGTCGAGCTGCGCCGGGTGCGCGACCTGCAGCCCTACGTCGGCCGCAGCCTCGAGGCCAAGATCATCGAGCTCGACAAGAACCGCAACAACGTGGTCCTGTCCCGCCGGGCCTGGCTGGAGGAGACCCAGTCGGCCACCCGCCGGGCGTTCCTCCACACCCTGCGCAAGGGCGAGGTCCGCAAGGGCGTCGTGTCCAGCATCGTCAACTTCGGGGCCTTCGTGGACCTGGGCGGGGTGGACGGCCTGGTCCACGTGTCCGAGCTGTCCTGGAAGCACATCGACCACCCCTCCGAGGTCGTCGAGGTCGGCCAGGAGGTCGAGGTCGAGGTCCTGGACGTCGACCTGGAGCGCGAGCGCGTCTCGCTGTCGCTCAAGGCGACCCAGGAGGACCCGTGGCGCCAGTTCGCCCGCTCCCACCAGATCGGCGAGCTGATCCCGGGCCGGGTGACCAAGCTGGTGCCGTTCGGGGCCTTTGTGCGGGTCGACGACGGCATCGAGGGCCTTGTCCACATCTCGGAGCTGGCCGAGCGCCACGTCGACATCCCCGAGCAGGTCGTCAGCGTCGGTGAGGAGATCACCGTCAAGGTGATCGACATCGACCTGGACCGCCGCCGGATCTCGCTGTCGCTCAAGCAGGCCGCCCAGGACCAGGCTCAGCTCACCGCCCCTGAGGACGAGCTGGCCCTGGAGGAGGGCGCCTACCAGTACGCCGAGGGCGAGTACGCCGAGGGGGCCTATGTCGAGGGCGCCTATGCCGAAGGCGACTACGCCGACGGCAGCTACGTCTACGACGAGCAGGGCAACCCGATCGGCGTGATGCCGGGCACGGCCATGGCCGAGGCGTTCCAGGAGGCCGGCTTCTACGAGGGCGGCTACGACGCCGAAGGCCAGCCGACCGACGGCCAGCCGGCCGAGGGGCAGGCGACCGAAGGTCAGCCGGCCGAAGGCCAGCCGGCCGAGGACCAGGCGCCAGAGGGCGAGCAGGCCCAGGCGGCCGACGCTGGCCAGGCGCCAAGCGACGACACGCTCGAGAACATCGTCGAGGACCTGAAGCGCAAGAACGCCGGCGAGTAGTCGGGCCACACGGCCCGCCACCCGGCGGCACAGTCGGCCGGTCAGCACGGGAGCTATCTCGAGGGGGCGGCGGCATGCTGCTGGTCGGGCTCACGGGAGGCATCGCCTCCGGCAAGAGCACGGTCTCGGCCATGCTCGCCGAGCGTGGCGCCGAGATCATCGATGCCGACCACATCGCCAGGCAGATCGTCCTGCCCGGGCTGCCGGCCTGGTGCAAGATCCGCGAGCACTTCGGTCCCGGGGTGCTGCACCCCGACGGCCAGATCGACCGGCAGGCCCTGGCCGACCTGGTCTTCGCCGACAAGGCCAAGCTGGCCCTGCTCAACGAGATCACCCACCCGGCGATCTTCGCCCGCATCGCCGACCGCCTCGAGGAGTACCACGACCAGGACGTGGTCGTGGTCCTGGACGCGGCCCTCCTGATCGAGGCCGGGCTGGCCGAGGGCGTCGACGTGGTGATCGTCACCCACTCGCCCACCGAGATCCAGGTCGAACGGCTGGCCGCCAAGGGGGTGGGGGAGCGGGACGCCTCCAACCGGATCGCCGCCCAGCTGGAACCCGAGAAACGCCTGGCCAGGGCCGACATCGTGATCGACAACAGCGGCTCGGTGGAGAAGCTGGGCCGCCGCGTCGACGAGGTCTGGGAGCAGCTCCAGCGCCAGCTGGCGCAACGCACCCGGACGACAGGCGGCGAGGGGAACTCGTGACTGCGGCCGGCTGGGGATTGTAGCCTGCGCGGTATGAGCCGTCTGCCCCCCATTCCGGATCCGCTCGATTGCGTGCTGTTCGACGCCGGCGACACGCTGCTGGCTCCCGCACCGAGCTTCCAGGGACGGTTCGTGGCCGTGGCCGCCGACCAGGGCCTGCCGCTGGAGGAGGCGGCCGTCGACGCCGCCGTCGCCGCCGCCGTGCGGGCCGCGGCCTGGCCGGACGACTGGACCGACCCGGCCACCCAGCGCGAGTTCTGGATGGGGTTCTACCAGGACGTCCTGGCCACCTTGGGGCATGCGGGGGATGGGTTGGAGCTGGCCGAGGCGCTGTTCGCCTCGTTCAGTGACCCGGCCTCCTACCAGCTGTTCGACGACGTCCGCCCGGCCCTCGACGAGCTGGCCGGGCGCGGCATCACCCTGGGCGTGGTGTCCAACTTCGAGCCCTGGCTGGCCGACATCCTCGCCCTCCAGGAGGTCGACCACCTGTTCGCGACGGTGGCCATCTCGGGCGTGCTCGGGGTGGCCAAGCCCGACCCGCGGATCTTCGAGGCCGCCCTGGCCGGGGCCGGGGCCGCCCCCTCGGCGACCGTGCACGTCGGCGACCAGCCGGCCAACGACGTGGCCGCGGCCCGGGCGGTCGGCATCACCCCGGTCCTGATCGACCGCTTCGCCCGCTACCCGGAGCCCGACGACGCCCACCGGGTCGAGGACCTCGCGGGCCTGGTGCGGCTCGTGAAGGTGAACGCCCCCCGGAACGGGCAGAGGTCGGGTTGATGGACCGGAGCTTCTGGCGGGTCATCGCCAACGACGAGAACGCCCTCCCCCAGGGCGAGTGGGTGGCCGAGCTCACCCCCGAGCTGCTCGGCTGGCTGGGCTCGACCGACCCCGAGCTGCGGGACGAGTTCGCCTACCGGATCCTGGCCGCCTGGATCGAACGCGGCCAGTACGGTGGCGAGCAGCTGCGCGCCATGGCCAAGCAGATGACCGCCAACCTCGAGGCCGGCCTCGGCGAGCAGGACACCGACTCGGTCTACCTGCGCACCTACTCGGTGCTGATCCTGATGGAGATCGTCGCCTTCGACAACGCCAGCCCGTTCCTCGACCAGGCGGACCTGGACGGCTTCCTGGAGGCGGCCCTCAGCTACCTGCCGCGCGAGCAGGACCTGCGCAGCTGGGTCCCGGGGCCGGGCTGGGCGAACGCCGTCGGCCACGCCGCCGACCTGTTCATGATGCTGGCCCGCAGCCCCCACCTGGGCGCGACCGAGCTCCAGCGGATCCTCGACGCCATCGCCGACCGGCTGCTCACCCCGGCCGCGGCGGTGTTCGTCCACCACGAGGACGAGCGCCTGGCCTACGCCGCCCTCAACGTGCTCCGGCGCAACCTGGTCGACCGGGCCTGGCTGGTCGCCTGGCTGGACCGCTTCACCGCCGCCCCTGGCCAGGAGTCCTGGAGGTCGGCCTACGCCAGCGAGGCCGAGTCGGCCGCCCGGGCGAACGTCACCGCCTTCCTGCGCAGCCTCTACTTCCAGCTGATCCTCACCGAGAGCCCGCCCCCCGACGCCCAGCGCACCTCGGACGCGGTCCTGGTCACCATCAGACGGGCCGACATCGGCTTCTACGACCTGGCCTGAGCGGGCGGGTCGAGGGTGGCCAGCACCCAGCAGGCCAGGGCGGCGGCGCCGAGCAGGTGCCAGGCGGCGTGGCCCTGGAGGAGGCTGTCCGGGTCGCACCAGGGGCTGGCCGTGCGACCGGCCCACCAGCAGGCCAACCCGGCGCCCGCGGCGCCAAGGGCGGCCAGGTAGGCGGTCCGGCGGCGCGGGGCCCACCGGGCCCACGGCAACTCGGCCCACGGCAACTCGGCCCGGCCCAGGCGGGCGCGGCCGACCCGCCGGGCGACCTCGTGCCAGGCGACGAGCCCGACCACCGCGTACAGGCCGCCGTCGTGGAGGAAGCGGGCGGCGGGGGAGCCGGGGCCGTGGTAGTCGACGCTGCCGAGCCCGGCGGCGGCCACGGCCACCCCGAACGCCACCGTCGCGGGCCGGCCCGGGCTCGGCCGCCCGGCGGCACCGGACCGGAGACCCCGCCCGACCAGCCAGGCGCCCACGGCCACATAGGCCAGGGCGGAGACGGTGTTGACCGGCTGGGCGATCAGGCCGTCGTGGAGCCGCTCGCAGTCGCCGGCGCCAAGGGCCATCCCACCCGCCCCCGGCCCGGCGTCAGCCGGTGCGGTCGATGTTGGCCCCGAGCGCGCGCAGGCGCTCGTCGATGCGCTCGTAGCCCCGGTCGATCTGGCCGACGTTGCCGATGACCGACTCGCCGTCGGCGGCCAGGGCGGCCAGCAGCAGGGCCATGCCGGCGCGGATGTCGGGGGACTCCAGGCGCTCCCCGTACAGCTGGGTGGGGCCGTTGACAACCACCCGGTGGGGGTCGCAGACGATGATCCTGGCCCCCATCCCGACCAGCTTGTCCACGAACACCAGCCGGTTCTCGAACATCTTCTCGAAGATCAGCACCGTGCCCCTGGCCTGGGTGGCGACCGCGACCGCGATCGAGGTCAGGTCGGCCGGGAACGCCGGCCAGGGCCCGTCGTCGATCTTGGGGATGGCCTGGCCGAGGTCGTCCTCGACCTCGAGGGGCTGGTCGCGGGGGACCCGCAGGCGGCCGGAGTCCAGCTCCCAGGTCAGCCCGAGGCGGCTGAAGCCGACCTCGACCGGGCGCAGATCGTCCTCGATCACGCCCTCGACCACCAGGTCGCCGCCGGTGACCGCGGCCAGGCCGATGAAGCTGGCCACCTCGATGTAGTCGGTGCCGATGGTGTGCTCGCCCCCGCCGAGCCGCTCCACCCCCTCGATCCGCAGCAGGTTGGAGCCGATCCCGGAGATGCGGGCGCCAAGGCCGACCAGGAACCGGCACAGGTCCTGGACATGGGGCTCGCAGGCGGCGTTGCCGATGGTCGTCTCGCCCTCGGCCAGCACGGCGGCCATGATCGCGTTCTCGGTGGCCGTCACCGACGCCTCGTCCAGGAACATCGGCGCCCCCCGGAGCCGGCCCACCTCCAGCTCGAGGACCCGGTCGAAGCTGGCGTGGACACCGAGGGAGCGGAAGGCCAGCAGGTGGGTGTCGAGCCGCCGCCGGCCGATCACGTCGCCGCCCGGGGGCGGCAGCAGGCAGTGGCCGGTCCGGGCGACCAGCGGCGCCGCCAGCAGCACCGAGGCCCGGATGCGGGTGCACAGGGCCGGGTCCAGCGACGCCCGGCGCAGGCCGCGGGGGTCGATGCGGACCTCGTTGGGGCCGGTCCGCTCGACCGTGGCGCCGGTCGAGGCGACCAGCTCCAGCATCGTCTCGACGTCCAGGATGTGGGGCACGTTGCGCAGCACCACCGGCTCGTCGGCCAGCAGCGACGCGGCCACGATGGGTAGCGCGGCGTTCTTGTTCCCGGCCGGGCGGATGGTGCCGCTCAGCGGCTGCCCGCCCTTGATGACGAAGCTTTCCATGACGCTCCCAGCTCGCGGCCGTTCGGGGGCACGGCCGCCTACTCTACCCCTGCCTGATCTCGGCCTGGTCAAGCTCCGGCCACGACGCCTGTCGGAGCCGGCTCGTACACTGGAGGTTCCGCTTCAGCTTCAGCTTCCCGCCACGGAGTTCCCCCCGATGTCCGCGTTCAAGCTCATCAGCGACATGCCCGCCGCCGGCGACCAGCCGGCGGCCATCGACGCCATGGCCGCCGCCCTCGACGGCGGCGAGCAGGGCGTCACCCTGCTGGGCGTGACCGGCTCGGGCAAGACCCGCTCGATGGCCGGGGTGATCGAGCGGGTCAACCGCCCGGCCCTGGTCATGGCCCCCAACAAGACGCTCGCGGCCCAGCTCACCAACGAGTTCAAGGAGCTGTTCCCCGACAACGCCGTCGAGTACTTCGTCTCCTACTACGACTACTACCAGCCCGAGGCCTACATCCCCCAGACCGACACCTACATCGAGAAGGACTCCTCGATGAACGAGGAGATCGACCGGCTGCGCCACTCGGCCACCCTGTCCCTGCTGACCAGGCGGGACGTGATCGTGGTGGCCTCGGTGTCGGCGATCTACGGCCTCGGTTCGCCCCAGGAGTACCGCGACCAGATGCTGTGGCTCAAGCGCGGCCAGAGCTACGACCGCGACGGGGTGCTGCGCAAGCTGGTCGACATCCACTACGACCGCAACGACCTCAGCTTCGTCCGGGGCAAGTTCCGGGTCAGGGGCGACACCCTCGAGGTCTTCCCGGCGTACGAGGAGCGGGCCATGCGCCTGGAGTTCTTCGGCGACGAGGTCGAGCGGATCCTGGTCATGGACCCGGTCACCGGGGAGATCGTCGGTGAGCGGGACGAGCTGTACGTGTTCCCGGCCACCCACTATGTGGCCGGGTCGGACCGGATGCGCCGGGCCATCGCCGCCATCGAGGTCGAGCTGGCCCAGCGTCTGGCCGTCCTGGAGCGTGAGGGCAAGCTGCTGGAGGCCCAGCGGCTGCGCATGCGCACCAACTACGACCTGGAGATGCTGCGCGAGGTCGGCACCTGCAACGGGATCGAGAACTACTCCCGGCCGATCGACGGCCGCGCCCCCGGCACCCCGCCGTTCACCCTGATCGACTACTTCCCCGACGACTTCGTGCTGTTCCTCGACGAGTCGCATGTGACCGTACCCCAGCTCCAGGGCCAGTACGAGGGCGACCACAGCCGCAAGGTGACCCTGGTCGAGCACGGCTTCCGGCTGCCGTCGGCGATGGACAACCGGCCGCTGCGCTTCGACGAGTTCTGGGAGCGGGTCGGCCAGCGGGTGTTCGTCTC
>JASLIH010000647.1 GCA_030152105.1 Actinomycetes bacterium | reverse complement strand
GGTCGGATGGGTCGGCCATCAGCGCGTCCCTTCGCTGGCTGCCGCCGCTGCGGATCATGGCACTCCCAACCATGGTTGCTCTGCCAGATAACACGCGCCAGCGACCCCCGATGTTTACCACCTCCGCACTCGCTGCTCGGCTGCGAGCGGAGGCACGCGGGAGCACAGCTGGCCAGGACGAACCCAGCTCCGGCCTGGCGGCCTCCCTCACCAGCAGGCGGCGAACAGGCGGCGAGCGCCCTGCGACCAGCTGACAGCAGCTGACACGCAACGACAGCAAACGCCAAGGTCAGAGGCGTGATCGAAGCATTGGGCCTGGTCGCGAGGTGGCGATGCTTGCGTTCACTGCGATGATGCGTGCGGTGGCCGCGGTCTGGGTCTGACCCGAGTTTTCACTGGCCTGGTGCCTTTGCCGTGATCTGTCGACCTGGACCGCGGTCATCATCCAGGCGAGCACCAGCCGAGCGAACGTGACCTGACAGGAGCCTGTCGCAACAGACTCGTCGCAGTGTTGTCCGCCCGCTCGGCCGGCACAGCCATCGGCCCTTGTCCAGAAGGGAGACGGCCATTACCACCATCGCACACTACGAGCCGAGCAGGGTCACCGTCGGGGTCGACACTCACGGCAAGGTTCATGTCGCCTGCGTCCTGGATCAGCTTGGCCGCCACCTGGCCACGACCCGGGTTGCGACCACCCCCAGGGGCTATCGCGCCCTGTTGGTCTGGGCGCAGAGTCTGGGTGAGGTGCAAGCCTGGGGCGTTGAGGGGACCGGCTGCTATGGGGCTGGGCTGGCCAGGTTCCTGGACGATCAAGGTCAGCTGGTGCTGGAAGTCCATCGACCTGACCGCTCCGCTCGCCGGCGGCGGGGCAAGTCGGACCCGGTCGATGCCGAGGCCGCGGCTCGAGCGGTCCAAGCCGGCCAGGCAACCGCGATCCCCAAGGCCGGTGACAGCATCGTGGAGATGGTGCGCTGCCTGCGGGTGGCCAGGGCCACCGCGGCCAAGGCCCGCACCCAGGCCGCCAATGCCCTGCGGGCGCTGGTGGTCACGGCGCCGGTTGAGCTGCGCGAGCAGCTGCGAGACCTACCCGCTGCCCAGCTCGCCAGCACGGCGGCGCGGCTACGGCCAGGGCCGGTCGTGGCTCCCACCGCAGCGACCAAACTGGCCCTGCGCGTGCTCGGTGAGCGCTACCAGGCGCTGACGCGCGAGCTCGCGATGCTTGACGCCCAACTCGATCGGCTCACCGCCCAGGCGGCACCTGGGCTACGGCAGCTGTGCGGGGTTGGGCCCGAGATCGCCGGGGCGCTGTTGGTTGCCGCCGGGGACAATCCCGGGCGGCTCTACAGCGAGGCGGCCTTCTCGATGTTGTGTGGCGTCGCACCGATCGAGGCGTCCTCAGGGAAAACGGTGCGGCACCGCCTGAACCGAGGTGGCAACCGCCAAGCCAACACGGCCCTGTACCGGATCGTGGTGGTCCGCCTGCGTTGGCATCAGCCCACCCGCGATTATCTAGCCCGGCGGACCACCCAAGGCCTGACCAAACGGGAGATCATCCGCTGCCTCAAGAGGTACGTAGCCAGGGAAGTCTTCGCAGCCTTGCAGGCACCCACCACGCTGGCCAGGACAGCTTGACCATCTACAGGAGCATCACGGCATTGGGGTCGTCGCCGACCGGGGGATCCCCGGTGATTGATCCGCCTGGCGAACAGCCGGTCGGGCGCTGGGCGAGCTCCAGGGTCCGATGGCCCTCGATCATCGAACGTGCCGGGATCGAGGAAGGCCAACGGCTGCTCGTAGGCCGTCAGCCCTCGACGCCGACCTGGCCAGCACCGGCTAGGAACCGTACCCCACGCATTTGAGGTCTTCTCCTACTACCGCTCAAAGGGTACATTCTCCGTCGATCGAGGCTGCCGAGGCTCCGAGGACGGCTCGGGGCCGGCGGCGGAAGGGGGGATTGGCATGGGCACCCGGCGAGTCCGTGCCGCCATCGTGGTGGCGGCCGTCACGGCATTGACGCTCCTGACTACCACGCTGGCTCCGGCTGGCGCGTCGGCCGGCCGGCCGGCCAGCGACTCCGGAAGCAACGGGCGCTGTCATGCCGGCGCCCCCGGCGTCGGCGACCCCTACTATCCGCTGTACGGCAACGGCGGCTATGACGTCAAGCACTACCTGCTCAAGGTCTCCTACAACCCCGCCACCGACCGCCTGGCCGGCGTGGCGACGATCTCGGCGCGGGCCACCGAGAACCTGTGCCGGTTCAACCTCGACTTCCAGGGCATGACCGTACGCTCGGTCAAGGTCGACGGCATGCGGGCGGGGTGGTCTCGCAGCCAGGACCACGAGCTGACCGTTATCCCGCAGCGCCACCTGAAGAAGGGCCATCGGTTCACCACCGTGGTCCGCTACGACGGCATCCCAAGGACCCAGCAGCTCATCATCACGCCCGACTTCAGCATCGAGGCCGGGTTCATGCATACCGATGACGGCGCGGTCATCGCTGGCGAGCCCGAGGTGGCGGCCAACTGGTTCCCGGTCAACGATCACCCGATCGACAAGGCCGCCTACACCTTCGTGGTCACGGTGCCGGCCGGCCTGGAGGTAGTGGGCAACGGCCGCCTGGTGGCCCACCGGACCCACGGCCGCTCGACCACCTGGGTGTGGAACGCCCCCGAGCCGATGGCCTCCTACCTGGCCACGGCGACCATGGGGCAGTTCAACCTGCACCGGTACCGCACGTCGGACGGGCTGCTGATGTACGACGCGCTCGACCCCGACCTATTCACCGAGCCGGTCAACCCCGACGACCCCACCTCGCCGACCTACGGCGAGATCGCGCA
>JASLIH010000628.1 GCA_030152105.1 Actinomycetes bacterium | reverse complement strand
CGGGGGGAGGGGGGATCGAAGCCGCGGTCGCGCATGCCCTGCTCGATCTCGACGATCGCCTGCTCGACGACCGCCACCCTGGCGTAGCGCTTGGAGTCGGCCTCGATCAGGTGCCAGCGGGCCAGCGGGTGGTCGGTCCGCTCCAGCATGTCCTCGATCGCCTGCTCGTAGGCGGTGCGCTTCTCGCGGTTGCGCCAGTCCTCGGCGGTCAGCTTCCAGGTCTTCAGCGGCTCGGTGTCGCGCCGCTTGAACCGGCGCAGTTGCTCCTCGTCGGAGATGTGCATCCAGAACTTGAGCAGGATCATGCCCTCGAGCACCAGCGACCGCTCGAACTCGACGATCTCGTCGTAGCCCCGGGACCACTGCTCGGGGGTGGCGAACCCCTCGACCCGCTCGACCAGGACCCGGCCGTACCAGGACCGGTCGAGCACGGCCATGCCGCCCCAGCCAGGCAGGCTCGACCAGAACCGCCACAGGAAATGGTGGCGCTTCTCGTCGTAGGTCGGGGCGGCGAAGGAGGCCACCCGGACATGGCGGGGGTCCATGGGCGTGACCAGCCGCCGGATGGCGCCGCCCTTGCCGGAGGCGTCCCAGCCCTCGAACACCACGCACACCGGCGGCCCGAGCCGCCCGTCGCCGAGCAGCCCGCCCAGGGTGAGCCGCAGCTCCAGCAGGCGGTTGGAGGCTGTCTCGAGCCGTGCCGCCTCCTCCTTGCGGCTCAGCTTGAGGCTCAGGTCGAGCTCGTTCAGGCGTCCCATACGCCGATCCTGGCAGGAGCCACCCGCACCCGGCAAGAGGGCAAGTTCACCGACGCCGCAGCGCCGACAATGTCAGGCCGGGGGCGATCGCCTCGGGATCGACCTTCAGGGCCAGCACGGCCGGGCGGCCGGCCCCCAGGGCCCGGTCGAGGGCGGCCGGGACGTCGGCGGTGGCGGCGACCGTCTCGCCGGCGGCGCCGTAGGCCTCGGCCAGGGCGGCGAAGTCCGGGTTCTGGAGGCCGGTGGCGATCACCCGCCCCGGGTAGGCCCGTTCCTGGTGCATGCGGATGGTGCCGTACATGGCGTTGTCGACCACCAGCACGACCACGTCCAGGCCGTGCTGGACGGCGGTGGCCAGCTCCTGGCCGCACATCAGGAAGTCGCCGTCGCCGGCCACCGCCACCACCGTGCGCCGGGGATGGACGACCTTGGCCGCGAGCGCCGCCGGGAGGCCGAACCCCATGGCCCCGCTCTTGGGGGCGAGCTGGGTGCCGTGGCGCCGGAACTGGAAGTAGCGGTGCACCCAGACCGAGTAGTTGCCGGCCCCGCTGGCCACGATGGCGTCGTCGGGCAGGCGCTCGCGCAGCGCGGCCAGGGCCTGGCCGAGGTCGACCCCACCCGGCCCGGGCCGGGCGCTCCCACCGGCGGCCGGGCCCTCGGCCGGCCAGGGCCGGACCCAGGCCTGGTAGTTGGACCTGGCCGCCTCGGTCCAGGCCGCCCAGGCGTCGCCCCGGACCGGCGGGACCGAGCGCCAGGCGGCCAGGAACGGGCCGACAGCCGCGTTGACGGCCAGGTCGGGCTGGTACAGCCGGCCCAGCTCGGCCAGGCCGGGGTGGACGTGGACGAGCCGCTGGCGGGGGACCGGCGCCTCCAGCAGCCGGTAGCCGCCGGTGGTGATCTCGCCAAGGCGGGGGCCGACGGCCACCACCAGGTCGGTCGCCCGGACCCGCTCGGCCAGGGCCGGGTTGGTGCTCACCCCGAGATCGCCGACATAGCTCGCCGAGCGGTTGTCGAGCACGTCCTGGGAGCGCCAGGAGACGGCCACCGGCAGCCGGCTGGCCTCGGCCACGGCCCGCAGGTCGCCCGCGGCCGCCTCGGTCCAGCCGGGGCCGCCGGCGATCACCAGCGGCCGCCTGGCCCCGCCGAGCAGCTCGCGCAGGCGGGCCAGGGCGGCCGGGGCGACCCCGGGGGCGACCGGCCGCACCGGGCGGGCGTCGGCCACCCGGGCGCTCGCGGCCAGCATGTCCTCGGGCAGGGCCAGGACCACCGGCCCGGGCCGGCCAGAGGTCGCCACCTCGAACGCCCGGGCCAGCAGCTCGGGCAGCCGGGCTGGGTCGTCGGCCTCGGCCGCCCACTTGGCCATCGGCCCGAACACGGCCGGCACGTCCAGCTCCTGGAACGACTCCCGGCCCCGCACGCCCCGGGCCACCTGGCCGACCAGCAGCAGCAGGGGCGCCGAGTCCTGGGCGGCGGTGTGGACCCCGACGCTGGCCTGGGTGGCCCCCGGCCCCCTGGTGACCAGGCAGACGCCGGGCCGCCCGGTGAGCTTGCCGTAGGCCACGGCCATGTTGGCCGCCCCGGCCTCGTGCCGGCAGGTGATCAGCCGGGTCGGGGTGTCGTACAGCGCGTCGAGCACGGCCAGGTAGCTCTCCCCGGGGAGGCAGAAGGCGGCCTTGACCCCGTTGGCCACAAGGTGGTCGGCGACGATCTGGCCGCCGGTACGCTCGCGCATGCGGCGGACGATAGCAGGCTGGTCAGCAGCGGTTCGGGCTGCGCTGGCGGCCGTTGGCGATCAGCCTGCCCCAGGTGCCGCGGCCGACCACGCCGTCGGCGGGCAGGCCGTGGTCGCGCTGGAAGGCGATCAGCGCCCGGCGGGTCCGTGGCCCGAACTCGCCGTCGACGGTCACACAGCGGAGGTTGGCGGCCAGCCGCTGCTGGACGGCGGCCACCGCCTTGCTCCGCTCGCCGGGCTCGACCGACAGCATCCCCCGGACCCCGGACGCCGGCCGGGTGGCCTTGCCGAGCAGGCCCGGGCGCCAGATGGAGGCGATCCGGACCGGGGCCCGCCGGTTGGGGGCCTCCACCATCCGGCCCGCGCCCAGGTACATGCCGACGTGGTAGATGGTCCGCCGGTTGGCGGTGTCCCTGGCGTAGAACAGCAGGTCGCCGGCGCGCAGGTGCTTGAGGGAGACGAGCTTGCCGGCCCCGTACTGCTGGCGTGAGACCCGGGGCAGGTTGACCCCGGCGGCCCGGTAGCTGGTCTGGACCAGGCCCGAGCAGTCGAAGCTCCTGGGGCCGTCGGCACCCCAGCGGTAGGGCTTGCCCAGCTGGGCCAGGGCGAACCGTACGGCCACCGCCGCCGACGACCCCGGGGCGGCCTCCGCCGCCGGCGTCCTGGTGACCCCGGTCACCTCGGCCAGGCCGGCGACCAGCGGGGTGAGCAGGGCCAGGGACAGCAGCCAGCGGAGCGGAGTGGACAGTCGTCGGGACCGGGCGCGCAGGTGGCGGGGCGCGTGCGCTGACATGCGGCAGCACTCCTTCGGAGGGCGTGGAGGCGACCCTTCTCGGATCGACCGGCAGCACTCCCCGCTTGAGCAGAATCGCCCAACCGCGCAGTCGCGACGGCTAGTCGCGGACCAGCTTGCGGTAGGTGGCGCGGTGGGGCCGGGTGGCCTCGGGGCCGAGGCGGCGGACCTTGTCGGCCTGGTAGTCGGCGAAGTTGCCCTCGAACCAGACGACCCGGCTGTCGCCCTCGAAGGCGAGCATGTGGGTGGCGATCCGGTCCAGGAACCAGCGGTCGTGGCTGATCACGACGGCGCAGCCGGGGAAGTCGAGCAGGGCGCTCTCCAGCGAGCGCAGGGTGTCGACGTCCAGGTCGTTGGTCGGCTCGTCGAGCAGGAGCAGGTTGCCGCCCTCACGCAGGGTCAGGGCCAGGTTGAGCCGGTTGCGCTCGCCGCCGGACAGCACCCCGACCGGCTTCTGCTGGTCGGTGCCCTTGAACCCGAAGGTGGCGACATAGGCCCGGGTCGGCATCTCCCGGCCGCCGACCCGGAAATGGTCGAGCCCGCCCGAGATGGCCTCGAACACCGTCTGGGACCCGTCCAGGCGGGCCCGGTCCTGGTCGACGTAGGCCAGCTTCACCGTCGGGCCCAGCCGCAGCTCGCCCGCGTCCGGCCGCTCCTGGGAGGTGACCAGCTTGAACAGGGTGGTCTTGCCGGCGCCGTTGGCCCCGATGACCCCGACGATGCCGCCCCGGGGCAGGCTGAACGACAGCTCGTCGATCAGCAGCCGGTCGCCGTAGCCCTTGGTCAGCCGGTCGGCCTCGACGACCACGTCGCCGAGGCGGGGGCCGGGCGGGACCTGGATCTCGTCGAAGTCGACCGGGCGGTCGCGCTCGGCCTCGGCGGCCAGCTCCTCGTAGCGCCGCAGCCGGGCCCGGCCCTTGTCGTGGCGGCCCTTGGTCCCGGCCCTGACCCACTCCAGCTCCCGCTCCAGGACCCGCCGGCGGCCGGCGCTGGACCGCGACTCGGCGGCCAGCCGGGCCGCCTTGACCTCGAGATAGGTCGAGTAGTTGCCCTCATAGGGGTAGGCGCGGCCCCGGTCCAGCTCCAGGATCCAGCCGGCGACGTTGTCGAGGAAGTAGCGGTCGTGGGTGACGGCCAGGACCGTGCCCGGATAGGCGGCCAGGTGCTGCTCCAGCCACTGCACGCTCTCGGCGTCCAGGTGGTTGGTCGGCTCGTCGAGCAGGAGCAGGTCGGGCCGGGACAGCAGCAGCCGGCAGAGCGCGACCCGGCGCCGCTCCCCGCCCGACAGGGTGGTCACCTCGGCGTCGCCCGGGGGCAGCCGCAGGGCGTCCATGGCCATCTCGAGCTGGGCGTCCAGATCCCAGGCGCTGGCCGCCTCGATGGCGTCCTGGACCTTGGCGTAGTCCTCCAGCAGCCGGTCCATCTCGTCGGGGCCGGCCTCGCCGAGGGCGAGGCTCAGCTCCTCGAACCGGGCCAGCAGGGCCCGGGTCGGGGCCACGCCCTCCTCGACGTTGCCGAGCACGTCCTTGGCCGGGTCAAGGACCGGCTCCTGGAGCAGGATGCCGACGCTGGCCCCTGGGGCCAGGGCGGCCTCGCCGTTGGAGATCGTCTCCAGCCCGGCCATGATCTCGAGCACGGTCGACTTGCCGGCGCCGTTGGGCCCGACCACCCCGATCTTGGCCCCGGGCAGGAAGGCCAGGGTGACGTCGTCGAGGATCAGCTTGTCCTGGTGCGCCTTGCGCACCCGCTGCATCACGTAGATGTACTTGGTCACAGCGGGCATTCTACGAGCCGTCCGCCAACCACCACAGGAGGGACGCCATGCACCCGGCGCTGGAGCAGGTCGACTGGGAGCGGGAGGGCGGGGCGGTGGTGGAGCTGCTGGCGGCGCTGCTGCGGTTCGACACCACCAACCCGCCCGGGAACGAGGCCGAGGCGGTCGAGTTCCTTGCCGGCACCCTCGCCGAGGCCGGGGTGGAGCCGGAGGTCCTGTCGCCGGCCCCGGGCCGGGCCAACCTGGTCGCCCGGCTGGCCGGGGGCGACGGGGCCGAGGCCCCGCTGCTGCTCAACGGCCACGTCGACGTGGTCGCGGCCGAGGCCGGGCGCTGGCGGCACCCGCCGTTCGCCGGGGAGGTCCACGACGGCGTGCTCTGGGGCCGGGGCGCGGTCGACATGAAGCAGATGGTGGCCATGAGCGTGGTCACCGTCGGGCTGCTGGCCCGCCTGGGCGTGCCCCTGCGGCGCGACCTCAAGCTGGCCGTGGTCGCCGACGAGGAGGCCGGCTGCGCGGCGGGCAGCGCCTGGCTGGTCGACCACCACCCGGACAAGGTGCGGGCCGGCCACGCCGTCGGGGAGGTCGGCGGGGCCACCTTCTACCTTGGCGGCCGGCCCTTCTACCCGATCCAGGTGGCCGAGAAGGGCATCGCCTGGCTGCGGGTGGTCGCCACCGGGGCGACCGGGCACGGCAGCATCCCCCGCGACGACAACGCCGTGGTCCGGCTGTCGGAGTTCCTGGCCCGGGTCGGGCGGCGCCGGCTGCCGCTGCACGCCTCGCCCGAGGCACGGCGGTTCCTCGAGGCCCTGACCGAGCTCCAGGGCCGGGCCGGCCGGGCCGCCCTGCCGCTGCTGCTGCACCCCCGCTGGTCCAGCCTGGTGCTGGGCCGGGGTGTGCGCGACCCGGGCGTGGCCCGCCTGCTCAGCGCGGTGCTGCGCAACACGGCCAGCCCGACGGTGGTCCACGCCGGCAGCAGGGTCAACGTCATCCCCGGCACGGCCGAGGCCGAGCTGGACGGCCGCATCGCCGTCGGCTCCAGCGAGGCCGAGCTCCTGGCCGAGCTGCGTTCCCTGGCCGGCCCCGACATCGAGCTCGAGCTCCTCGGCCCCAGCCGCCCCCCGACCGTGACCCCGCCCGGCGACCGGCTGTTCGACCTCCTGGCCGCCGTGGTCGCCGACCACCACCCGGGCGCGGTGGCCGTCCCCACCATCACCCCCGGCTTCACCGACGCCAAGTTCTGGTCGCAGCTCGGCATCGCCTGCTACGGCTTCGCCCCGCTCCGGCTGGAGCCGTCCGACCCCGACTTCGCGGCGATGTTCCACGGCGACGACGAGCGCGTGCCCGTGGCCGGGCTCCAGGCCGGCCTGCGCATGCTGGCCGACACCGTGGCCCGCTGGTGCTGTCAGTGACCGGGGCGGTTGGTGAGGGCGGTGGCGGCCATGGTCAGGTACTCGAGCAGGGGGGCGGCCAGCTCTCCGGGCAGCTCCAGGTCCTCGACTGCGGCCGTCATGTGGCGCAGCCAGGCGTCGCGCTCGGCTGGGCCGATGGCGAACCGGTGGTGACGCATGCGCAGGGCCGGGTGGCCCCTGGTCTCGCTGTAGGTGTGGGGGCCGCCCCAGTACTGCATCAGGAACAGGCGCAGGCGCTCCTCGGCCCCGGACAGGTCCTCCTCGGGATACAGGGGGCGCAGGACCGGGTCGGCGGCCACCCGGCGGTAGAAGCCGGCGACCAGCCGCCGGAAGGTCGGCTCGCCCCCGACCGCGTCGTAGAAGGTGATCGACTGGGTCATGCCCCCATGATGCCGTCACCCGGGCCTTGCGGCCGCCGCTACCCGCCAATCTCGCAGAAAATGACGATCCGGAGAAATCGGGGGCTGCACGCGCGACGATTGACTGGTTATCTTTAGCTATGTGGTCTGCCCCCCCGATGGTTCCCTTCGAGGAGCTGCAGCGCACCTTCGCCGTCCGGTACCCGGCGAGCGACCCGCTCGACCTCGGGGAAGGCACGGTGGTGGTGCTGCCCAGCCTGAGCTTCCCCACGGCCGAGCTGCGCAAGATCGTCGGCATCGGCTACTACGAGGAGCGGCTGCTGTTCCTGCTGCTGCTGCTGCGCCGGCCCAGGGTCAAGGTCGTCTACCTGACCTCGATGCCGGTCGAGGAGGCGGTGGTCGACTACTACCTCGGTTTCCTGCCCGACCCGGCGGGGGCGCGGTCGCGGCTGTACATGCTGGCCGCCGGCGACCCAGCCCCCCGGTCGCTCACGGCCAAGCTGCTCGACCGGCCTGAGCTGCTGGACCGGGTCCGGGAGCTGTGCGAGGGCCCCGGCGGGGCGTTCGTGCAGCCCTTCAACGTCACCGCCAGCGAGCAGGAGCTGTCGGAGCGGCTCGGGCTGCCCCTGTACGGGCCGCCGGCCGCTCTGGCCGGCCTCGGCTCCAAGACCGGGTCGCGGCGGGTGGCCCGGCTGGCCGGGGTGCCGGTGCTGGACGGGGCCGAGGACCTGCGCTCGGTCGACGCGGTGGAGGCGGCGGCGCGGCGCCTGGGCGAGCGGCCGGCCCCGGCCGTCGGCTCGGTGGTGATCAAGCTCAACGACGGCTTCTCCGGCCAGGGCAACGCCGTGGTCAATCTTGGCGGCCTCAACGGCTCGCTGCTGGACTCGCCGGTGGTGTTCTGCGCCGAGGAGGAGTCCTGGCCGTCGTTCGCGGCCAAGATCGAGGCCGGCGGCGCGGTCGTCGAGGAGCTGCTGGACGTCCCCGGCATGGTGTCGCCGAGCGTCCAGCTGCGCATCCTGCCCGGCGGGACGCCGCTTGTCCTTTCCACCCACAGCCAGGTCCTCGGCGGCCCCAACCGCCAGGTCTACCTGGGCTGCCGCTTCCCGGCCGACCCGGCCTACCGCGGCCAGATCCGGTCCGCGGCCGAGCGGGTCGGCCGGGTCCTGGCCGCCCGCGGGGTGATCGGCTACTTCGGGGTCGACTTCTTCGTGGTCCCCGGAGCCGGCCGCGAGCGGGTCTTCCTGGCCGAGATCAACCTCCGGGTCGGCGGCACCACCCACCCGTTCGGGATGGCCTCGCTGGTCACCGACGGCCGCTACGACCCCGAGGGCGGCCACCTGGTGGCGGGCGGCCGGGCCAAGTCGTACCTGGCCACCGACAACCTCAAGTCGGCGGCCCTGGTCGGCCTCGAGCCCCAGGACGTGATCGATCAAGTGGACCGGCTCGGCCTCGGCTACGACCACCGCCGCCGCACCGGCACCACCGTGCACCTGCTCGGGGCGCTGCGGGAGTACGGCAAGATGGGCGTGACCTGCATCGGCGACACCGAGCAGGAGGCGCGGGAGCGCTACCGTGAGGTGGTCGCGGCCCTCACCTAGCTCCGCTGTTTGGCATGGCCCGGTGGTGCTAGCGTAGCCCTCCCAGCAGCTGAGCCCCGAGGAGGCGGCCCATGACCGACGGCACCACGCGCGTCGAGGACGAGGACATCGTCACCACCTGGCGTGAGGACGCCAAGGGCGCCGCCTCGGCGCCGACGGCCACCGTGGCCGACCCCCAGGACGCCGACGGCACCGACGGTGACGGCACCGACGGGACCGACGGCGACAGCGGCGGCGACGCCGACGGCAGCGACAGCGACGGCAGCGACGGCGACGGCGCCGACGGCACCGATGGCGACAGCGTCGACCAGTAGCAACCCCGCGATCGAGCGCTGCGCCGGCGACCCGGCGGCGTTCGTCCGCGACCACTGGGCCAAAGCCCCGCTGCTGCGGCGCGGGGCCGGGCCCGATGGCTTCGACGACCTCCTGTCGCTGGACGACGTCGACCGGTTCCTGTCCACCACCTCGCCCCGGACCCCGGCCTTCCGGATGGTCTCCGACGGCAAGCCGCTGCCCCCGTCGGCCTACACCAGGTCGGGCCGGATGGGCTCGGTGCCGCTGGCCGACCTGGCCGACCCGGGCAAGGTCTTCGACCAGTTCGCCGGCGGCGCCACCATCGTGCTCCAGAGCCTGCAGCGCTACTGGCCGCCGCTGACCGCCTTCTCCCGCCAGCTGGAGCTGTTCCTCACCCACCCGGTCCAGGTCAACGCCTACCTGACCCCGCCGTCCTCGCGCGGCCTCGGCGTCCACCACGACACCCACGACGTGTTCGTCCTCCAGGTCCACGGCCGCAAGCTGTGGCAGGTCTGGGACGCGGCCGTGCCGTTCCCCCTGGCCCACCAGAAGCAGCTGCCCCCGGGGGCCGAGTCGCCCACCGAGGCGCCGCTCCTCGCCGCCGAGCTCGCCCCCGGCGACTGCCTGTACGTGCCCCGCGGGTTCCGGCACGCGGCCCGCACCGCCGAGACGGCCTCGCTGCACCTGACCGTCGGCATGCTCACCCGCAACTGGAACGACCTGCTGCGCGAGGTGGTCGAGCTGGCCACCGAGGAGGCCTGGTTCCGCGAGAGCCTGCCCGTCGGGTTCGCCGACGACCCGGCCGGCCTCCAGGCCAGCCTGGCCGACCGGGTGGAGGAGCTGCGCCGCTTCCTCGACAAGGTCGACCTGGCCAAGGTGGCCGACCGGGCCGCCGGCAGATTCTGGGCCAACCGGCCGCCGCCGCTGGAGGGCCAGCTGCGGGCCCTGCTCACGCTGGAGGAGCTGGACGACCACACCGTCCTGCGGCGCCGGCCCGGGGCCACCTGGCAGCTGCGGGTGACCGGCGTGCGGCTGCAGCTCCTGCTGGGCGACCGCACGCTGACCATGCCGGCCGCCCTCGAGCCGGCCGTGCGCCAGCTCCTGGCCGACGACCGCTGCACCCCGGCCGACCTGGCCGGGCACCTGGACGGGCCGAGCCGACTGGTGCTGGCCCGGCGGCTGGTCCGCGAGGGCCTGCTGCAGCCGACCCCCGTTGGCTGAGGAGCTCCCCTGCGCGACCCTGTCGCGGGCGCTGGGGGAGCCGCTGTACGGCACCGCCTCCCGGGTCCGGGGCTGGGTGCTGCTGGAGCAGCCGGGGCCGTGGGGCCGTGACGCCGTGGCCGAGAGCCGCCTCGACCCCGGCCTGGCCCGTGCCCTCGACCGGGCGGCCGCCGCCGCCCACCTTCGGCTGCTGCTGATCCGCCGGCCCGGCCGGGCGGGCCCGGGGGACCCCCAACCCCACACCTGCTTTGTCGCCCACACCAGCCGGGCCGGCCGCTGGCTGGAGCGGCGCCGCCTCGAGGACCCGGCCGAGCTGCTGGAGCTGGACATGGCCAGGGTGGTGGCCGGCGAGCGGCCCGGCTTCGGCGAGGAGGTCACCGAGCCCGTCTACCTGGTCTGCACCAACGGCCGCCACGACCGCTGCTGCGCCACCTACGGGCGGCCGCTGGCCCTGGCCCTGCAGGCCAGCCACGGGGAGCTGGTCTGGGAGAGCTCCCATGTGGGCGGCGACCGGTTCGCCGGCAACCTGGTCTGCCTGCCCGGCGGCCACTACTTCGGCCGGGTCGGGCCGGCCGACGCCGAGCGGGTGGTCGCCCTGCACCGCAAGGGCACCATCGACCTCGACCACTACCGGGGCTGCTGTGTCGACCCGCCGGCCATGCAGGCGGCCGAGTGGTTCGCCCGCTCCCAGACCGGCCTGACCGGCGTCGGCGACCTGGAGCTGGCCGGCCGCGACCGGCTGGCGGGGGACGTGCACGCGGTCCGGTTCCGCCGCCGGAGCGGCGCCATCCTGCGGCTGCTGGTGCGCGCCACCCGGACGGCCGACCCCCGGCTGCTCACCTGCCACAGCACCCTGCCCGAGCCGCCAATGAGCTTTGCGCTGCTCGAGCTGGCCGACGAGCCCGGTCCCTAGCGGCTCAGGCGGCCTCGTCGGCCACGCTCGGCTGCACGGTGCGGCCGTAGCGGCGCTGGGTCCGGCGGTCGAGCCAGCGGGCCAGGAACGACAGCGACGCGTTGACGGCGATGTAGATGACCGCGATGGCCGTGTAGACGGGGATCGAGTAGGGGCCGCCAAGGAACTCGACCGCGTTGCGGCCGGTCCGCAGCAGCTCGGCGTAGGCGATCACGAACCCCAGCGAGGTGTCCTTGAGCAGCGTGACCAGCTGGCTGATGAGGGCGGGGAGCATGCGCCGGACGGCCTGGGGGATCAGGATCAGGCGCAGGGTCTGGCCCCGCCGCAGGCCGATCGAGTAGGCGGCCTCGGTCTGCCCCTTGGGAAGGGACAGGATGCCGGCCCGGAAGATCTCGCCGATGACGGCGCTGTTGTAGAGGGTGAGCCCGGCGACCAGGGCCCAGAAGGTCGAGACGGTGACCCCCGCCGCCGGCAGCCCGAGGAAGATGAACAGGATCAGCAGCAGCAGCGGCAGCCCGCGGAACAGCTCCACCCAGGCCCCGGCGGGCAGCGACAGCCAGCGCCGCCGCGACAGCCGGGCCACCGCCAGCAGCCCGCCAACGGCCATGGCCAGGACCATGGCCACCAGCGCCGCCCGCAGGGTCGCGACCAGGCCGCGGCCGAGCAGCCGCTGCAGGTCGCTCTGGGTGAGGACCCGCCAGCGCTCGGCCTCCAAGGCGCCCTTGGAGGCCAGCCGGGCCACGGCCGCACCCACGACCAGGACCACCAGCAGCCCCCCGGCGATGCTGCCGATCAGGATGCGGCGCCGCCCCCGGGGCCCGGCGGCGTCGTAGAGGACGGCCTCGCTCACTGGCGCCCCGCCGTGCCGGCCGACGTGCCGGGTGCGCCCGCCCTGCGTAGCGGCGGCCTCATCGGGCCACCGCCAGCCGGCGCTCCAGCCGCCCGGCCAGCCAGCCCGAGGGCAGGGTCAGGGCCAGGTAGCAGGCGGCGCCGCCGAGGAAGATGGCGAGCACGGCGTCGCTGTTGGCGTTGGCCAGCCGGGTGGTCACGGCGGTCAGCTCGACCACCCCGAAGGCGGCGGCGATCGAGGTGTTCTTGGTCAGGGCGATGACCACGTTGATCAGCGGCGGGATCACCGTCCGGAAGGCCTGGGGGAGGACGATGAGCCGCAGCGACTGGGTGAAGGTGAGGCCGATGGAGCGGGCCGCCTCGGCCTGGCCGACCCCGACGGAGTTGATGCCCGACCGGACCGCCTCGCAGAAGAAGGCGGCGTGGTACACGCTCACGGCGATCACCGCGAAGGTGAAGAACGACAGGCGGATGTCGACCTGGGGCAGGACGAACACGGCGAAGAAGAACACCACCGTGAGCGGGGTGTTGCGGACCACCTCGACGTAGGTGGCGCCGGCGGCCCGGAGGGTCGTGACGGGGGACACCCGCATGGCCGCCAGCAGCGTGCCCAGCGACAGCGCGAGCACCGTCGACACCACCGTCAGGGCCAGGGTGGCGACGAAGCCCTGACGGAAGGTGTCGAGGTTGTCGAGGACGGCGTCCATGTCCCGGCCCTCCGGCCGGCCCGGCTCAGTAGCGGTCGACCGCCGGCGGGGTCGGAGCCTCGGTGGCCACCTTGCCGGCGGTGGCGTCCCAGGCGGCCTTCCAGCGCCCGTCCTTCTGGATCTTCTCCAGGGTGTCGTTGATGAAGGTGCGGAACTCGGTGTCGCCCTTCTTGAGCCCGATGCCGTACGGCTCCTTGGTGAACGGCTTGCCGACCAGCTCGAAGGCCTCCTCGTCCTGGCTGATGAGCCCCAGCAGGATGACGTTGTCAGTGGTCACGGCCTGGACCTGGCCGTTCTTGAGGGCCTCGGCGCACTTGGAGTAGACGTCGAACTCGGTCAGCTCGGCCTCGGGGTAGTTGGTCCGGATGTTCTCGGCCGGGGTGGAGCCGGTGACCGAGCAGACCTTCTTGCCGGCGAGGTCGTCCGGCCCGGCGATGCCCTCCGGGTTGCCCTTGGCGACCATGATGTCCTGGCCAGCCTCGTAGTAGGGCCCGGCGAAGTCGACCACCTGCTTGCGCTTGTCGTTGATGGTGTAGGTGGCGACCACGAAGTCGACCTTGTCCTGCTGGATGAACGGCTCCCGGTTGGCCGAGACGGCCTCGATGAACTCGATCTTGTCGGGGGCGATGCCCATCTCGCCGGCGATCAGCTTGGCGATCTCGACGTCGAAGCCCTCCGGCTTGCCCTCCAGGTTCTTGAGGCCGAACAGCGGCTGGTCGAACTTGGTCCCGACCTTGACCGTGCCGGCATCCTTGAGCCTGGCCATGGTGGTGCCCTCGGGGAAGCTGGCCCCCTGGTTGACCTGGCCGCCGCTGTCGCCGCCGTTGTCGTCGCTGCCGCAGGCGGCCAGGGCCAGCATCAGGGCCAGGGCGGCTCCTACCAGCCCGGCGATGCGTCGTCTCCGCATGGTTCCCTCCTTGCCTGGGCGGTTCGGGCCGCCCGTCAGTGAGTGATGATCTTGGACAGGAAGTCCTGGGCCCGCTCGGTCCGCGGGCTGGCGAAGAACTCCTCGGGTGGGGCCGCCTCGAGGATGCGCCCGCCGTCCATGAACACGACCCGGTTGGCCGCGGAGCGGGCGAAGCCCATCTCGTGGCTGATCACGATCATGGTCATGCCGGCGGCGGCCAGGTCGCGCATGACGTCGAGGACCTCGTTGATCATCTCCGGGTCCAGGGCCGAGGTCGGCTCGTCGAACAGCAGCAGCTTGGGGTCCATGGCCAGGGCGCGGGCGATCGCCACCCGCTGCTGCTGGCCGCCCGACAGCTGGGC
>JASLIH010000015.1 GCA_030152105.1 Actinomycetes bacterium | reverse complement strand
AGCCGATCCTCACGCCGCCGGTGATCCAGCGGGTGATGTACGCCGCCCTGACCCAGAAGCAGCGGGAGAAGTTCGAGGAGGCCCTCGAGCTGGACTTCGCCTACAGCGTGCCCGGGCGGGCCCGGTTCCGGGTCAACGTCTACCGGCAGCGCGACGCGATCGGCGCTGCGTTCCGCATCATCCCGTTCGAGATCAAGAAGCTCGAGGACCTGGGCGTCCCCCCGGCAGTGTCGAACTTCGCGTCGCTCTCCCGCGGCTTCGTCCTGGTGACCGGGCCGACCGGCTCGGGCAAGTCGACCACGCTGGCGTCGCTGATCGACCTGGCCAACCGCACGCGCAGCGAGCACATCATGACCGTCGAGGACCCGATCGAGTTCCTCCACCAGCACCAGAGCTGCCTGGTCAACCAGCGCGAGGTCGGCGAGGACACCTGGTCGTTCCAGAACGCCCTCAAGCACGTCCTGCGCCAGGACCCCGACATCATCCTCGTCGGCGAGATGCGCGACCTCGAGACGATCTCGGTGGCCCTGACCGCCGCCGAGACCGGTCACCTGGTGTTCGCCACACTGCACACGCAAGACGCGGCGCAGACCATCGACCGCATCATCGACGTCTTCCCGACCAACCAGCAGCAGCAGATCCGGGTGCAGCTGGCCGGCGCCCTCCGGGACGTGGTCTGCCAGCAGCTGGTCCCGACCGCCGACGGGAACGGGCGGGTCGTCGGGGTCGAGATCATGATGGCCACCCCGGCCGTCCGGAACCTCTCCGCGACGGCAAGACCCACCAGGTCTACTCGGCCATGCAGGCCGGCGGCCGCCACGGCATGCAGACCATGGACCAGTCCCTGGCCGACCTGGTCCGCCGCGGCTACATCAGAGCGTCTACACCGACGCTCAACTCAACTCGAGCGACGTCACCGCCACCGGGCCGCTGAAGCTGGGCGAGCCGGCCCTGACCTACGTCGCCGACGGGTCGATGACCGCGGCCACCGCCGGCAACGTGTACGTCTCGGTGCCGGCCACCAACACCGTGGTGCTGGGGACCAAGAGCCCCTCGGGTACCTGCTACTACCTCAAGGACACCACCACCACCGGCACCGGTGCCGGGACGTTCTACTTCCAGGACACCACCTGCGGCGCGCCGAGCGCGACCGCGGCATCGGTGACCCTGGCCCGCTGGACCGCCTAGCCGGCCCACCACCTGTGGACCGCTGCCGGCCCCGGAGGGCCGGCAGCGGTACGCTTCGGAGCCCATGAACCCACTCACCGTCGCAACTCTGGCCGGGCTGCTGGGGCTGGCCTTCGGCTCGTTCGCCAACGTGGTCATCCACCGGGTGCCACGGGGCGAGTCGATTGTCCGGCCGGCCTCGCGCTGCCCGTCCTGTGGCGAGCCGGTGTCCTGGCGGGACAACCTGCCCGTGCTCGGCTGGCTGCTGCTGGCTGGCCGCTGCCGGCACTGCCGGGCGCCCATCTCCGTCCGCTACCCGCTGGTCGAGCTGGGCATGGGGCTGCTGTGGTTCCTGGTCGCCCTGCGGCTGGCCTCGGCCGGGCTCGGCTGGGCCATCCCCGCCTACCTGGCCCTGGCGTTCCTCTGCGTGGTCCTGGCCGTGATCGACGCCAGCACCCGCCTGCTGCCCAACCGGATCACCTACCCGGCCTTCCCGATCATGCTCGGCCTGCTGCTGCTGGCCAGCATCGGCCTCGGGGACCTGGGCCGGCTGACCAGGGGGCTGCTCGCCGCCCTGGCCGTCGGCGCCTTCTTCCTGCTGCTGGCCCTGATCTCACCCCGGGGCATGGGCCTGGGCGACGTCAAGCTGGCCCCGACCCTCGGCCTGGCCCTTGGCTGGCTGTCGTGGGGCGCGGTGGCCTTCGGGGTCTTCGCCGGCTTCCTGCTCGGCGGCGTGGCCGGCCTGGCCGCCATCGCCCTGCTCGGCCTGACCCGCAAGTCGCTGCTGCCGTTCGGTCCCTGGCTGGTCACCGGCGCCCTGCTCGGCGTCCTGGCCGGCGCGGACGTGGCCGCCTGGTACGCGCGCAGCCTGACCGGCTCCTGACCCAAGCCCAGCAACCTTCTCAAGGTCGTAGTTGGGCGGGTCGATCACTTTCACGCCGCCACCGGTGGCCCCGGGCCCTAGCGCCCGACCCGAAGCACAGCAGGGGAGACTGCAACGTGGCCCGAAAGGTCGTCGGACTCGACATCGGCACCACCGCGGTACGCGCGGCCGAGGTGTCGGTCCGCCGCGGCCAGGTCGTGCTCGAGCGGATCGGGCAGGCCGGCCTGCCCGGCGGCGCGGTCGTCGATGGTGAGGTCCATGACCCCGCCGCCGTGGCGACCGCGATCAAGGACCTGTGGCGGCGGACCAGGATCAGCAGCCGGCGGGTGATCATCGGGGTGGCCAACCAGCGGGTGGTCGTCCGCCTGGTCGACCTGCCCTGGATGGAGCCCGGCGAGCTGCGCAGCTCGCTCGGCTTCCAGACCGGCGACCCCGAGCCCGTGCCCATCCTTCCCCTGCCCTCGACCAACACGGCCATCAAGGTCGAGACCGACCGGACCGCCGGCAAGACCGGCTGCCTCTACAACGGTCCGACCCGGATCGTGCTCAACTCCTCAGGCACGATGACCGTGACCAGCCCGTTCACCACCTCCTCGGCGTACGCGAGCTGCGTTGGGACCAACGTCGCCCTGCCCACCAACGGGGTCATCTACGTCCAGAATGTGCCCTCGACCCAGACGGCCACCTGCACCGGCAGCCAGAACCGGCTCGGGTACCCGATCTCGGGCGACGTGACCAGCTACGGCTGCCGCGACGGTGACGTGTTCGTCTCGGGCACCCTGCGGGGGCGGCTGACGATCGCGGCCGAGAACAACATCGTGATCGTGGCCAACACCACCTACCAGACCACCGGCGCCTCCTCCACCGACATGCTGGGGCTGGTCGCCAACCAGTTCGTGCAGGTCTACCACCCGGTCAACTCGTCCGGGACCAACCTGTCGGACAGCCGCAACCCGACCTCGACCTTCACCAACCCCCAGATCCACGCGGCCATGCTGGCCCTTGGCCACTCCTTCATCGTCCAGAACTACGACGAGGGCGCCCAGCTGGGGACCATCACCATCAACGGGGTGATCGCCCAGAAGTGGCGAGGGCCGGTCGGGACCTCGGGCGGCACCGGGTACCTCAAGGGCTACGGCTACGACACCCGGCTCCAGTACGCCTCGCCCCCCGACGTCCAGGACATCACCGACACCCCCTACCGGGTCAGCCAGACGGCCGAGATCCAGAACCCGACCGGCCTGCCGGCCTAGGGGCACGGTTCCGCTAGCATCCGGGCGATGCTGCGCTATCTCACCGCCGGGGAGTCCCACGGGCAGGCGCTGGTCGCCGTGCTCGAGGGGCTGCCCTCGGGCGTGCCCCTGACCAGCGCCGAGATCGCCCGCGAGCTGGCCCGGCGGCGGCTCGGCTACGGCCGCGGCAAGCGCATGCGCTTCGAGGCGGACCGGCTGGAGGTGCTCGGCGGGCTGCGCCACGGGCGCACCCTCGGCTCGCCCCTGGCCATCCGGATCGACAACAGCGAGTGGGCCAAGTGGACCCAGGTGATGGCCCCCGACCCGGTCGAGGACCCCGACGCGGTGACCAGCGGCAAGGGGGTGCCGCTGACCAGGCCCAGGCCCGGCCACGCCGACCTGACCGGGATGCAGAAGTACGGCTTCGACGATGCCCGGCCGGTGCTGGAGCGGGCCAGCGCCCGCGAGACGGCGGCCCGGGTGGCCGCCGGGGCGGCCGCCAAGGCCCTACTCGCCCAGGTCGGGGTGAGCGTGCTCAGCCACGTGGTCCGGCTCGGGCCGGCGGCCACCCGGTCGAGGGCTGTGCCAACCCTGGCCGACCTGGAGGAGATCGACGCCTCGCCCGTGCGCTGCCTGGACGGGGAGGCCGAGGGGCGGATGGCGGCGGCGGTCGACGCGGCCAAGGCGGCCGGCGACACCCTCGGCGGGGTGTTCGAGGTCGTCGCCCACGGCCTGCCCCCCGGCCTCGGGTCCTATGTCCACTGGGACCGCAAGCTCGACGCCCGCCTGGCCGGGGCCCTGATGAGCATCCAGGCCATCAAGGGGGTCGAGGTCGGCGACGGCTTCGCCACCGCCGCCCGTCCCGGGTCGAGGGCCCACGACGCGATCGTGCCCGGGGCCCGGCCGGGCACCCTGCGGCGGCGGACCGGGCGGGCCGGGGGGATCGAGGGCGGCATGTCGACCGGCGAGGCCCTGCGGGTGCGGGCGGCCATGAAGCCGCTCTCGACCCTGGTCCGGGCCCTGGACACCGTCGACGTGGCCACCGGGGCCAAGGCCAAGGCGGTGGTGCAGCGCTCGGACGTGACCGCCGTGCCCGCGGCCGGGGTCGTCGGCGAGGCGGTGGTCGCCCTGGTCCTGGCCGACGCCCTGCTCGAGAAGACCGGCGGCGACTCGCTGGCCGAGGTCCGTCGCAACCTCGACGCCTACCTGGCCGGCCTCGACCCCCACGACGAGCCCGGGGAGACCGGGTAGACGGGGTCGGCGGGGGCGGCCGGCTGGGCCAGGGCGCGGCGCAGCCTGGCCAGGTCCCGCTCCGAGCGCCACAGCCGGGCCCGCAGGGCCACAAGGGCCAGGGTCACGACGGCCAGCACGGTCACGGCGACGCCGCTGTTGACCAGCGTGTGCCGCTCGAACAGGGCCAGGTAGCCGGCCAGCTGGCTGGGCATGAGGGCGAAGGCGGCCGAGGCGGCGGCGCAGGAGAGGAACACCAGCAGCAGGAACCGGCGCATGAGCTGACCTCCTCTGTCGTTGCGGTGGAACCGGGCCCATGGTCGCCGCCCGGCGCCGGCGGGAGTGTCAGCGGCCCGACGCCGACGCTGTCGCACCGCCGACGGCCGCCGGCACGGCCCTGGACGCCGAGGGCTGTTAGGCTTGCCGGCATGCGCCAGATCCAGCCAACCATCGTGGTCATCGGCTTCATGGGGGCCGGCAAGACCTCGGTCGGCCGGCTGGTCGCACGCGCCCTCGGCCGCGAGTTCATCGACACCGACCTGATGATCGAGCGGGCCACCCGCATGACCATCTCCGAGCTGTTCCAGCGCGAGGGCGAGCTCAGCTTCCGGCGCCGCGAGATGGCCGCCATCGACCGGGCCATCTCGGTGCCCGGGCGGGTGATCGCCGTCGGCGGGGGCGCGGTGCTGTCGGCCGAGAACCGCACCGCCCTCAAGCAGGCCGGCCTGCTCGTCTACCTGCGGGCCACCCCCGAGACCCTGGCCGGCCGGCTCACCGGGGTCACCGACCGGCCCCTGCTCAAGGACGCCGCCGACCGGGCCGGCCGAATCCGCGACCTGCTGGTCGCCCGCGGCCCCATCTACGAGACCGCCGGCGACGTGGCCATCGACACCGACCGCCACAACGTCGAGCAGGTCGCCGTCGACGTCATGGACTGGTACCGCCGCCGCGTCGGCGCCATGGCCGGCCGTTGACCCGGCAGGTCGCCGCCAGCGTTCCCGTCCCGCACGCCGGGGGCGCCTACCCGGTGCTCATCGGGAGCGGGCTGGTGGACCGGCTGGACGAGCTGCTTCCCGAGCTCCCCGGGGCCGAGGGGGCGGCGGTGGTGTCGTCGCCGCCGCTGGCCGCCGTGGCCGGGCGGGTCGGCGAGGCCCTGACCCGGCGCGGGCTGGCCGTCCACCAGCTCGAGGTGCCGGTGGGGGAGGAGGCCAAGCGCCTGGCCGTGGTGGCCGGGCTGTACGAGCGGCTGGCCGAGATCCCGGCCCGCCGGGCCGACCCGGTGGTGGCCGTTGGCGGCGGAGCCACCACCGACGTGGCCGGGTTCGCGGCCGCGACCTGGCTGCGCGGCGTGCCCCTGGTGAACGTCCCCACCACCGTGCTCGCCATGGTCGACGCCGCCGTCGGGGGCAAGACCGGGGTCGACCTGGAGGCCGGCAAGAACCTGGTCGGCTCCTTCCACCAGCCGGTGGCGGTCGTGGCCGACCTGGACACCCTGGCCGGCCTGCCCACCGCCGAGGTCCGTTCCGGCCTGGCCGAGGTGGCCAAGGCCGGGCTGGTCGGCGACCCTGCCCTGGCCGAGGCCCTGGCCCGCTCGGCCGGGCCGGCCGTGGCCGGCGACCCGGCCGCCCTCGCCCCCCTGGTCGAGGGCGCGGTCCGGGTCAAGGCGGCCGTGGTCGGCGCGGACGAGCACGAGGACGGCGGTGCCGGGGGTGCCCCGGTGCGTCGGCCGGAGGGGTCCGGGGAACCCCAAGGGGGTGCCCCGGTGGGACGATTGGCCCTGAACTACGGGCACACCCTCGGCCACGCCCTGGAGCGGCTGGCCGGGTACCGGGGGCTGCGGCACGGGGAGGCGGTGGCGCTGGGCATGGTGTTCGCGGCCAGGGTGGCCGAGGCGGTCGGGCTGGCCCGGCCGGGGCTGGCCGACGGCCACGTCGAGCTGCTGGCCGCCGTCGGGCTGCCCGTCGGCGGGGTACGCCTCGACCCCGACCGGGTCCTGGCCGCCATGGCCACCGACAAGAAGCAGCGCAAGGGCCTGCGCCTGGTCCTGCTGCGCGAGCTCGGCCAGCCCGAGGTCGTCACCAACCCGGACCACCAGGTCCTGGTCGCGGCCATCCGGTCACTGAGGAACCCTCGGTGAAGACCTACCCGCGGACCGGGGAGGGGCCGCTGGTGCTGGTCCTGCACGGGCCCAACCTGGGTGCGCTGGGCCGGCGCGACCCCGGGCACTACGGCGCCCTCGACCTGGACCAGATCATGGACCGGCTGGCCAAGCTGGCCGGCGAGCTCGGCCTGGCCGTGGAAGGCCTCCAGTCCGACCACGAGGGCGACCTGGTCGAGGCCCTGCTCGCGGCGGCCGGCCGCGGGGTGGCCGCCGCCGTGTGCAACCCGGGGGCGCTGGCCCACACCTCCTATGCGGTCCGCGACGCCGTCGAGGCCTCCGGCATCCCGGTGGTGGAGGTCCACCTTTCGAACGTCCACGCCCGCGAGCGCTGGCGCCACCACCTGGCCGTGGCCCCGGTGGCCGCCGCCGTGATCGCCGGCCTGGGGCCGGCCAGCTACGACCTCGGCCTACGCGCCGCCGCCGACCTGCTGGCTCGCCGCGGCTGAGCCGCGTTGGCAAGATGGGACCGGGGCAGCCCGGGGGAAAGGAATCGTTCGCATGCCCGACGACGGCCATGCCTACACCGAAGCGAGGCGCCACGCCCTGCGCGGCCTGCTCGCCCACGCCGACCTGTCGGCCCTGCTGGTCACCAGGCCGGCCAACGTCCGCTACCTGACCGGCTTCACCGGCACCTACGGGGCGCTGCTGCTGCTCCACGACCGTACCCTGTTCTTCACCGACGGCCGCTACCGGCACCAGGCCGCCACCGAGGTGCCGGGGGCCGAGGTGGTGATCGCTCCCGGCGACCTGATCGGCGCCGTCGGCGGGGTGGTCCGGGCCGGCGGCAACGGCCTCGGGTTCGAGCCGGCCGGGCTGACCTGGGGCGAGGGCCAGCGGCTGCGCTCGGGCCTGCCCGGCCGGGCCGTCATGGCCGCCCCG
>JASLIH010000556.1 GCA_030152105.1 Actinomycetes bacterium | reverse complement strand
CCGACACCGGGCTGGCCTCCTGCCGCAGCAAGGTGTTCGAGGGCCTGCCGACCGCCGGCGTGCCCTACCAGCTCTCCGGCTGGGACCAGTTCGAGCAGTTCATGGACACCTTGATCTCGGCCAAGACGATCCACACGATCCGCGAGGTGTGGTGGGACATCCGGCCCCACCCCGGCTTCGGCACCGTCGAGCTGCGCATCTGCGACGGCCTGCCGACGATGGGGGAGGTCGCGACCGTGGCGGCCATCAGCCAATGCCTGGTCGACCGGCTGAACACCTTGATGGACCGGGGCTACACGCTGCCGGTCCCGAGGAGCTGGATCATTCGCGAGAACAAGTGGCGGGCCGCCCGGTACGGGCTCGACGCCGAGATCATCCTCGACGACCAGGGCCGGCTCCAGCCGGTCCGGGAGGCGATCGAGGAGCTCGTCGACGAGCTGGCGCCGGTCGCCCGCCGGCTTGGCTGCAGCGACGAGCTGCGCAACGCGCTCGCCATCATGGAGCGTGGTCCGAGCTACATCCGACAGCGTGAGGTTATTGCCGCGGGGGGCGCCATGACCGACGTAGTTGACAGCCTGGTCGAGGAGCTCCGCACCGATCGCCTGACGCCCACACCAAAGCCAGCCATACCGTGACTCTCGATCTCTCAGCGTTCCTGGCCACCCACAACCCCGAGCTGATCCACCTCCGGCGGCACCTCCACGCCCACCCCGAGCTCGGGAAGGCCGAACGGCAGACCACCGCCCTGGTCGCCCGCCGGCTGGAGGCCGTCGGCCTCCGGCCCCGTCTGCTGTCGATGGGCACCGGGCTGATCTGCGACATTGGCCACGGCGACGGGCCGACGGTGGCCCTCCGGGCCGACCTGGACGCGCTGCCCCTGCATGACGAGAAGGACGTGCCCTACCGCTCGACCGTCCCCGGGGTCTGCCACGCCTGCGGCCACGACGTGCACACCACCATCCTGCTCGGCGCCGGCCTGGCCCTGGCCCAGCACGCCGACCAGCTCCCCGGCCGGGTCCGGCTCGTGTTCCAGCCGGCCGAGGAGTGCCTGCCCGGCGGCTCGATCGACGTCATCGGCGACCGGGTGCTGGAAGGGGTCAGCGTCATCTACGCCCTCCACTGCGACCCCAAGCTGGAGGTGGGGCGCCTCGGGGTCCGGGTCGGGGCCATCACCGCCGCCTCCGATCTGGTCGAGGTCCACCTGTCCGGGCCCGGCGGGCACACCGCCCGCCCGCACCTGACCGCCGACCTGGTGTACGTGATCGGCCGGGTGGTCACCGACCTGCCGGCGGCCCTGTCGCGCCTGGTCGACACCAGGGCCGCCCTCAACATCACCTTCGGGTCGATCGAGGCCGGGACGGTGCACAACGCCATCCCGACCGCCGCCGTGGCCAGGGGCACCCTGCGAGTGCTGGACCGGGCCGTCTGGGGCGAGGCCCAGAAGCTGGTCGAGCGGATCCTGGAGTCCACCGTCGGCCCCTACCCCCAGGTCACCTACCGCCTCGACTACCAGCGGGGGGCGCCCCCGGTCGTCAACGACGAGGAGGCAACCGCCGTCTTCGCCACCGCCGCCCGCGGCGCCATCGGCGACGAGGCCGTCCTGAACGCCCCCCAGAGCATGGGCGGGGAGGACTTCTCCTGGTACCTGGAGGAGATCCCCGGCTCCATGGCCCGCCTCGGCGTCCGCATCCCCGGCACCGACCTCGACATCCACGCCGCCTCCTTCGACGTGGACGAGCGGGCGATCGCCGTCGGCGTCCGCATCCTGGTCGAGACCGCCACCCAGGCCCTCGACCACTATGGCGCCGCCCAGTCCGGAGGAGGCCGTTTGCGCGCCGTGCCACCGGGCAGGGTAGGCGTCGGGAGGTGACCTCATGAGCACCGATGCCGGTTCCGGATTCGACAACCAGGCCGCCGGTCGCGACACCGGCGACGAGCGCCTCGAAGAGGAGACCCGCCGCCTCGGCGACGACGCCGGCGAGGACGCCCTGGAGGAGCTCGAGCGCAAGCAGGCCCGGGACAGCGTCAACGACGCCTTCTGAGCCCGGCCGGCTTCGACGCTCGAGGCGCTAGGCCGGCGGCGTTGGGACCGGCCGGACGGGCTGGTCGCGGTGGATGACGCTGAGCGAGTACCGCAGGGGCGAGGCGCCGTGGTTCCGGTAGGCGTGCGGGCGGTCGGCCACGAAGGCGATCGCGTCGCCGGCACCGACCAGGTGGGGAGTGCCGTCCAGCTCAAGAGTGAGCTCGCCCTCGATCACCAGCAGTAGCTCGCGGGTCCCCGTCGGATGCCCCTCCGAGCTGAACCCGTCCCCGGCCACCATCCGGACGTCCCACAGCTCGACCTGCTGCGAGGTCCCCGACCCGACCATCAGCCGGGCCGTACTGCCCTTGTGGCCCCCGGTCCAGAGCGTGACCCCCTCCTCGGCCCGCACCACCCGGGCGCCCGGCACCTCCGGCGCCTCGACCAGACTGGCGATGGAGACCCCCAGCGCGGTCGCCAGCCGGCAGATCGTGGCCAGACTCGGGTTCGTCCGAGCCTGCTCAACCTGCAGCAGCATCCCCTTGCTGACACCCGCCCTGGCCGACAGGTCCTCCAGGGTCCAGGCCATCCTCGTGCGGTGCCCCCGCACGTTCCGACCCACCGCGGCGTTGACGTCTTCCGGTTCCGGCACTGTCCGCTCCACCCATCCGTATCAATAAATTAGATCGACAGGTTCATTGTAGTGTAGTACAATGGATCGTACCAAAGGTTCACTGTAATGGTACGTCGCTCGTACAGCGCGACAAGACCGGGAGCGACCATGGAACTGATCTGGCTCGTCCTCAGCCTGCTCGTCCTCGACCTGGCCGCCCTCCTGTTCGCCGCCGACACTCGCCCCGGCCTCCAGCACTCCTCCCGCCCGAGCCTCACGCACCTTCCCCGCTGGTCTGGCCACCACTCGAACAAGGGTTAGGGCGGCGACCTTCGTGCACCCTTGAACGCCGGGGTCCCGCTCGGCCTGAGCTCGGGCTTGTGCTGGGGAGCCGCCGACTTCTTCGGCGGCATCCAGTCCCGCCGCCTCCCGGCGCTCACCGTCGCCTTCTGGAGCCAGCTGGCCGGCGCGCTCGCCCTCGCCATCGCCCTCGCGATCGAGGGCGTCCGCCCCGCCGCCACCGGGATCGCCTGGGGTCTCGCCGCCGGCGTCGGCAGCGGCTGCGCCCTGGTCCTCTTCTACCGCAGCCTGGCCGAGGGGACCATGTCCATGGTCGCCCCCATCTCCGCCTGCGGCGCCATCGTTCCCGTCGCCGCCGCTCTCCTCACCGGCAACCAACCCGGAGTCCTCGCCGCCCTCGGCGTCCTCGCCACCATCGCCGGCGTCATCCTCGTCTCCCGTCCCCACACCCCGGCGCGCTTCGCGCCCCCCGCCGTCGAGGGGGACCAGGCGAGCCCGGCGAGTCCGGCGAGTCCGGCGAGCTCGGCGAGGGGCGGCCGGCGGGTCGTGGCCATGGCACTCGGGTCGGCGCTGGGATTCGGGCTGTTCTATGTGTTCGTCGACGCCGGGGCAGCCAGCACCGCCGGAACAGCCGCCACGACCGGAGCCGTCGCCGCTGCCGGAACCGCCGGATCCCATGGTTCGCCGCTTTGGGTGATCGCCGGGGCGAGGATGAGCTCGCTGGCGATCTTGTCAATGATCGCGCTCGTGAGCCGGCGGTCGGCCTTGCGCTGGCCGGGCCGCCGGATCGGGGCGGTGGCGCTGGTCGGCATCGGCGACACCGGGGCCAATCTGCTGTTCGCCTACGCCGCGACCACCGGCAACCTGGCCGTTGTCGGGGTGCTCGGGTCGCTGTACCCGGTCGCCACCGTCGTCCTGGCCCGCTGGCTACTGCGCGAACGACTGTCCGGAGGCCAGAACGTCGGCGTCGTCCTCGCCCTCACCGGCGTCGTCCTGCTGGCCGCCGCCTGACGCCGCCCCGCCGCTCACTGGTGCCGCTCGGTGCCGCCTGGTGCCTCCTGGTGCCGCCTCCTGGTGCCGCTCGGGGCCGCCTGGGGCCGCCTGGGGCGCCGCGCGATGCCGCTGACTGCCGCCTGCCGCTGACTGCCGCCTGCCGCCGACCTGCTTCCTACCAGGCCGCCGTCTGATCAGGACTGACCGCGGCCGGTGCGCGCCTGGAGCTCGTCGATGCGCCGGGACGCCTCGGCCTTGGTCAGCTCCTCGTCGAAGGGCTCGCTGGCCTGGTCGGAGAGCGTCCTAAGGTAGGACGCCTGGGCGCCGGTCATCGGCTCGTCGCCGGTCTTCCAGTCGGCGGGGTCCTTCTCGAGGTTGGAACCGCGAAGGTCCTGCTGATCCGCCATGTCTTCCTCCTTGCTATCGAACTCGTGTTCGAGGCTAGCATGCTCCTCGGACCGTCGCCGAGACGCATCCACAGGCCCGCCCCTGTACGCTGCCGGCATGCATCCTGACCTCGCCTTCGGCCTCGAGTTGGCCGACCTCGCCGACACCATCACCGGTGAGCGCTTCCAGGCCGACGACCTGCTCGTCGAGACCAAGCCCGACCTCTCTCCCGTGACCGAGGCCGACCGGGCGGTGGAGCAGGCCCTGCGTAAGCGGATCAGCGAGGAGCGGCCCGGGCACAGCGTGATCGGCGAGGAGTACGGCGCCGACCAGCCCGGGAGCGCCCGCTGGATCCTGGACCCGATCGACGGCACCAAGAACTACCTGCGCGGCCTCCCGGTCTGGGCGACCCTCATCGCCCTCGAGCGCGACGGCCGGGTCGAGGTCGGGGTGGTGTCGGCGCCGGCCCTGCACCGGCGGTGGTGGGCGGCGCGCGGCGAGGGGTCGTTTGTCAACGGCCGCCGTATCCGCGTCTCACAGATCGCGCAGCTGTCCGACGCTGTGCTGAGCTACGCCAGCCTCCTCTCGTGGGAGCAGCACGGGCTCGGCGAGCAGTTCCTCAACCTGGCCCGTGGCTGCTGGCGGACCAGGGGGTTCGGGGACTTCTGGAGCCACATGCTGGTCGCCGAGGGAGCCGCGGACGTGGCCGTCGAGCCCGAGGTCGAGGTCTGGGACCTGGCCGCGCCCCAGGTGATCGTCGAGGAGGCCGGGGGCCGGTTCACCGACCTCGGCGGGACCCCGACCCCGGCCGGGGGCAGCGCGGCCTCCTCCAACGGCCTGCTCCACGACCAGGTGCTCGCGACCCTTCGGCCGTGAGCGCCGGCGACTCCGCGCACACCGCGACCGATCAGCCGCTCGCCAGGCGGGTGGCGATCGTCACCGGGGTCAGCCGCCGGGTCGGTATCGGGTTGGCGGTGGCCCGGCGCCTGACCACCCTCGGCGCCGACCTGCTGGTGACCTCATGGACCGCGCACGACCGGGACCGGCCCTGGGGCGCCGACCCCGGCGGCATGGAAGCGGTCCTGGCCGAGCTCACCGCCCAAGAGGCAGCCCCCGACCCTCGATCCGACCTGGCGCCGGCGGCCGGCCCGGTCGGCGGGCGCGTTGCCCACCTGGAGGTGGACTTTCTCGACCCGGACGCGCCTGAGCGGGTGCTTGCCGCCGCGGTCGGGGCATACGGCCACGTGGACATGCTCATCTGCAACCACGCGCGGAGCAGCGACGGAGGGCTCGGGGAGCTCACCGCCGCGGAGCTGGACGCCGTCTTCGCCGTCAACGCCCGGGCGGTGCTGCTGCTCGTCCAGGCGTTCGCCGCCCGGCACGACGGCCGCCCCGGAGGCAGGGTGGTGCTGTTCACCTCCGGGCAGCAGCTGGGGCCCATGTCGGGCGAGCTGGCATATGCCGCCTCCAAGGCGGCGCTGGCCGGGATCACGGTCAGCCTCGCCGACACGCTCGCCGACCGGGGGATCACGGTGAACACGGTGAACCCTGGCCCGACCGACACCGCCTACGTCGACCAGGCGACCCGCGAGCGGGTGGCCAAGATGTTCCCGGCCGGCCGCTGGGGCACGCCCGACGACGCCGCCCGGCTTGTCGCCTGGCTCTGCACCGACGACGCGGCCTGGGTCACGGGGCAGGTCATCAACTCCGAGGGCGGGTTCCGCCGCTACAGGTGACGCGGAGGCGCTACGCTGCCACGGCACACCCCATGGCGGAGAAAGGGAACGGCGACAGTGCACGGTCCGGCCGGAGTGCTCACCGTGGTCCTCTACGAGACCGCCCTCGGCGGCCTGGCCCTGCTCTGGCTGGCTCCGCTCTGGGGCGTCGTCCGGCCGGGGTTCTTCAAGCTGGCCGGAGGGACGGCGCTGGCCTGCGCGGTGCTGGCCTGGCTGGCCGGCAGGGGCGAGCTGGCCGATGCCGGGCCCACCGGCCGCATGGCCGCCCTCTGGCTGGGCGTGTTCGCCGCCGCCGTGCTCGTCTGGCAGGTGCTCCTGTACGCGCGCGTCCCGGCGGCCCGCTGGGTCGGGATGGCCGCGGTCCTGCCCGGGCTGGTCGCCGGCTGGCCGCTCGCGCAGCTGAGCGGCCGCCCCGTCCTTGGAGCGCTGGCCCTGCTCACCGGGGCCCTGTTCCTCGGCGCCACCATGGACGGGCTGCTGCTCGGGCACTGGTACCTGGTCGACCGGCGGCTCTCCAACCGGCCCATTGCGGCCCTGGCCACCTGGCTGATCTTCGGGGTGGCGGCCGCCCTGGTCTCGGCCGCCCTCGGCGGGGCCAGGGGCAGTGCCGTCGACGAGTCGCTCTCGCCGCTGCTGGCCTTCCCCAACCTCACCGTGTATCTGGCCGTCGGCCTGGTGCTGCTGTGCGGGCTGATGGCCTCCTTCATCAGGGTGCTGGTCAAGGGGAACTCCATCCAGGCCGCAACGGGCATGTTCTACCTGGCCGTGATCATGGCCCTGGCGGCCGAGTTCGCGGCCAAGGTGTACTTCTTCCCGGCCTGAGCGGCCTCCCGTCGGGCTGGAGCCCAGGGTTTTTCCCGGACTGAACGGCGGCTTTACCAGCGGCTGACCTGCGTGGGGCACAACTGACCCGACCGAACGCCTGCGAGGGTCTGGAGCCGAGTGCCCATGGACGACACCACCCAGCCGATCGGCCCCCCGTCACCCGCCCCGCCACCGCCTGGCGACCTGGCGGCCGCCCCCCACCTGCCGAGCAGCCCGGCGTCCACCTCCTACCTCCCGGCCGACCCGGTGTCCGTGTCGTTGACCTCCCGGCTGCTCCGCATGGTGCTGGTCGGTGCTGCCGGGCTGGTCCTGCTGCTGGTTGGGCTGGCCTGGGATGCCGTGCTGCACGCACGCGACCCGGGGCTGGCCGCCGAGGAGGGCGTGTTCGCGCTCTCCAATCCCGGTCACCTGCTCGCCGGGATCGGGATCGCCCTGGTCGCGGTCGGCCTAGCCGGCGCGCTGGCCGTCCTGGTGCTGCAGGCTCGGGGTCTCCGGCCCCACTCGACTCCGGCCCGGTTCGGCGTCGTCGGGGCGGTGCTCACTCTGGCCCTCGTGGCGGGCGGCACCGGCGTCTGGGCGGCCGGCGCCGCAGGTCACGACCACGACCCGGCGGCGGCCCATGACCCTGTGTCCCATGTCCACGACAGCGCGACCGCCGCGGAGGCGGGAGCGGGCGGCGACGCCAACGGCCCGGAGACGGCCCAGCACACCCATGGCCCGAACGTCCCCGAGGTGGCCGCGGCCACCGACGAGGAGCGGGCCAGAGCCGAATCTCTCTGGAAGGCCTCGGCGGCCAGTGCCGAGCAGTGGCGCGACCCTGACGCCGCGGCGGCGGCCGGCTTCCGGTTCAAGGACAGGGACGAGGTGGGACCGGAGCGGCGCGTCCGGTTCCTGCACGTGCCCAACCCAGCCTGGCGGGCCGACGGGCGGGTGCTCGACCCGGCCCGTCCCGAGACGCTCGTCTACTGGGACGGACCAGGCGACCGGCTGACACTGGTCGGCGTCATGTACACCGCGGCCAGGGGAGCATCAGGCCCGGCCGTTGGCGGGCCGATCACGCGCTGGCACGACCATGAGTCGTGCCGGGATCCCGCCACCCGGGCCAAGCTCGGGCGGCCCGTCAACGGCGCCTGCCCCGAGGGCCAGGTCTACCGCCGCAGCGGCGAGATGATGCACGTCTGGTTCACCGACGACCTGGCCACCGCCTTCGCCCGCCGGGCCCCCTTGACCGCGCTCCGCGCCGCCAACGCCTAGGGCCGCAGCAGGGCGGGGTCGATCCTGGAGACGGAGCTCCAGCCGGCGGTCCAGAGGGCGCCGGTATCCGCGGCGATGAGGCGGGCGCGGCGCAGGTCGGGATCCGGGTCGACGGCCGCGACCCGCTCCTCGGCGGGGTCGACCCGGACCAGGCCCAGGGCCGACAGCGCCCACACGGCGTCCCTGGTCACGGCCAGGGTCGTCACCGCCCCGGCCGGGATGCGGGCCATCACCCGCCTGGTCTTCGGGTCGATCCGAACAAGCTGCTCGTCGAACGGGTCGGCCAGCCAGACCCCGCTGGCGCCGACGGCGATCGTGTGGTCGAAGCCGAGCGGGCCGCCGGCGTTGATGGTGGCCGTGACCCGGTTGCGCTTCGGGTTGACCATGAGGACCTGCCCGCCGGCAGTGGCCACCCAGGCGGCCGAGGTGTCGGCGGCGATGGCAACCGGGCTCGCGTTCAGGGCGATGTCGGCGACGACCCGCTTGCGGCGGGGGTCCACCCGTAGCAGCCGGCCGCCCGAGGTCGACGAGCCGGTCCGCGACCCGCCGCAGCAGGCCACCCAGACCGTGTCGCCGGCCGCGCTCACCGAGATGGGCCCGCTGAGGGGCCCGCCGAGTGAGATCTTCGAGATGACCTTGTCGGTTGCCGGGTCGATCCCCCAGAGGGCGCCGGGGACGGCGACCGGGACCCAGACGGCACCGGCTCCCACAGCCACTCCGGCCGGGCCGGCGCCGCTCGCGGCCACAGGGATCGTGGCCACCACGCTGTTGGTGGCAGGGTCGACGCGGGTGAGCTGGTCGTTGCCGGCCACCCAGAGGGCTCCGGCGCCGGTGGCCATGCTCGACGACAGGTCGCCGGTCCCGATGGTGGCCACGACCGGCGAGGGCCGGACCGGCGCGACCGCCCCCGGCGACGCGGTCGTTGCCGATGCGGCGGACGAGGTGCTGGCCTGGGGTCGGTCGGCGACCACCTGGCCGGTCACCGCCACCCCGGCCAGCAGAAGGGCCAGCGCGAGGACCGCGGCCACCCAGCGCCGCCTCGGCGTGACACGCCGGCGGGTCCCAGCCGGGGCGACAACGCCCTCGGGCGGGACGGCTGTACGGCCGGCCGCCGCAGGCCCGTCCCCGTCGGCATGCTCGGGTGGTGCCCCGGCGCCACCCGGGAGCACCCGGAGGGGCGGAGCCGCGGCACCTCCCGGGAGCACCCGCAGCGGCCGTGGCGGCCGCAGCGGACGCACGACCCCGTCCGACCCGCCGTGGGCGGGCCGCTCCCCGTTGCCCGGAGCGCGCTGGCCGGACCCGCGGCCAGCGTCATCGGGAGCGTGATCCCCAGGTCGACGGGCGCCGTTGTCGGGGGCCTGATGGCCGGGTCGGCCGTCGTCCGGCGGAGTTGAGGGCGGCAGTGTGGGGCCAGGCCGGGCTCGGCCGCCGGGCAGGCCCCGAAGGGGTCGCTCGTCGCCATCTGGCGGGCCGCGTCGCCCGCCCATGTACGTCGCCGTCACGGCCCGGTCAGGCCTCCAGCTCCTCGTTGCGGCGCACTCGGGACACCGCCAGCCCGTCGCCGACCGTGAGGATCACCGAGTCGAGCCGCTTGTCGCCCGCGATGCGGCGCGCGTAGGTCCGGAGCCCCTCGGTGTCCGGGTCGGTCACCTTCGGGTCGGCGACGCGGCCCGACCACAGCACGTTGTCGGCGATGATCACCCCGCCCGGCCGGACCAGGCGCAGCGCATGCTCCAGGTACTCGGGGTACTCGGATTTGGTCGCGTCCAGGAAGGCCAGGTCGTAGCCGCCGTCGGTGAGCCGCGGGAGCACGTCGAGGGCGCGGCCGAGGATGGCCCGCATCCGGCTCGGGACGCCGGCCTCCTCATAGGTCTCCTTGGCCAGCCGCTGATGCCCGGGGTCGGCCTCGATGGTCGTCAGGATCCCCTTGGGCGCCAGTCCCCTTGCGATCCAGACCCCGGAGTAGCCGGCACCCGAGCCGATCTCGACCGCTGCCTGAGCACCCACCCAGCTGGCCGCGAAGCGCAGGAACGCCCCCGAGTCGGCCGACACGGGTGGCATGCCCCCGGCGGCCGCGCGCTCGCGGGCGTGGCGCAGGACATCGTCCTCGACCACCGTCAGCTCGGCGAGGTACGTGGCGATGGCGTCGGCCTGGATGGCCACGGCGACTCCTTTGAAGCTGGCAAGACTGCGATCGGGACGCTTCCAGCCTAACCCTCCGCGGCTGCCGGCGGTATGGGACCCGCGCACGTTGTGGACAGCCTTCGCGGAAGCGCGCCCGCCCCGATAGGCTGGGCACGACGCCCGCTCGGGGGCCACACGAGGGAGCACGCGTGGACAGAACGACCGACCCCACCCCCCGCCCCGGGCGCCTCCAACCAGATCAGCCAGAACCTCCCGATCCCCCTGGGTCGGACACACAAGAGGACGCTGAGCCCGGCGACAACGGTGGTCCCGCCCCGCCCATTCCTTCCTCGCAGGTGGCTGGGCCGTTCGTTCCCAAGCCCCCCAACGAGCCCCCGGCAGCGGCGCCGGACCGGCATCCCTCCGCAGACCGCGCTGATCCGGAGGCGACCCCTCTTACGGTGTCGGGCCAGGGCCACCAGGCCGCCGAGACCGTCGCTGGGATGCCCGGCCAGGACAGCCCAGGTCCGAAGGCCCCCACTGCTCCGCGCGACGGCGACGCACGTGCTGGCCGCTCGGTGAGCCCACCGGCCTCGGTGGGGGATCGCCAGCCGCCGACGCCTTCGGCTCCATCCGGCTCCACTGGCGTACCGGGTCGCGAGGCCGAGAACGGTCCGCCTCGGGCGGCGACCGACCTAGGTCGACCGACCCCGAGCGAGCCAGCCCGCGAGCCTACGGTCGAGCGCCTGCCGGATGGGGGAACGAAGGCGGACCCGCGACCGGAGCATGGGGGACCGTCGAGCGTCAAGGAGGCCCCCTCGGGGTCGGAGCTCAAGGGTGGACCGGAGGTTGAGGTCGAAGGAAGGCCTGACCGGAAGTCCGACGGTCCGCCCGCCCAGGATGCTGG
>JASLIH010000535.1 GCA_030152105.1 Actinomycetes bacterium | reverse complement strand
TTCGAACCGACGACCTTCCGATTACGAGTCGGATGCGCTACCACTGCGCCACTCGGGCTGGGGCGGGCGGCCGAAACTGGTCGGCGCGAAGGCGGAGTGTACCGAAGGGCGTTGGGGTGGGCCAGGGTGATCGGGGCAGGGTGGGTGGCCGGTGTGGTGGACGAGGAGAGGCCTGGCGAGGGCGCCGGCGGTGCCGATGCCGGCGGGTCCGTCGGGCCGGGCAGGAAGGGTCCGTGCCTGGAGGGTCTTACGCCATTGAGGCGAACTGGTGCTCAGCGGCGGATGGCGAGGCGGTTGATGGGGATGGCGGGTCCGCGGAGGGCGGCCTGGACTGAGAGGAATGCGGCCTCGAGGGTGAGGAGGGGGGCGGCGCCGATGGCCAGGCGGCGGTCGGCCTCCTCGATCGCGCTGGCGGCGCGTAGGGCGGTGGCCGGGTCGATCCTGGCGGCTAGGCGGGTGAGCGTGCCGGCCTTGTCTGGGTGGACCAGGGGCGCCTCTCCGGCACTCCGTGCGCCCTCGACCCCCTGGGGACCCTCGAACCCCCGGGCCCCTTTGGAACCCAGTCCGTCGCCCGGGGGGACGACCGCCAGGAGGGCGATGTCGCGGTAGGCGCCGAGGAGGTCGGCGAGGGAGTCGCGGATGGCGTCGAAGCGGACTCGGCGGAGCTCGCGGCGGTGGCGGGTTTCCAGGCGCTTGCGGAGGGCGCCGGTGCCTCGGCCGGTGCCGAAGGCCTCTTCGAGCTCGGCCACCTCGCGTTCCTGGCGGGTCCTGGCGGCGGCTGCGACCTCGTCGGCGATGGCGACCACGGTGGCGGCGGCGGTCAGGGCGTCGGAGGGCTGGCCGCTGGCCAGGCGTTCGGTGAGGTCGAGGACGGTGGAGCGGCGGGTTCGGGCGGCCTCGTCGGTCAGGAGGGACCTGGCTCTGGCCAGGCGGCCGTGGCTGGCCGCGGCTGCCCAGGTGGTCTGGTCGGGGACGAGCTGGAGGTCGTCGTCGAGGGCGGCGGTCAGCTCGGCCAGCGACAGGCTTACGAACGGCAGGGTGCGGGCCCGGGAGGGCACGGTGCCGACGAGGGCCTCGGCGCTGCGGACGACGAGGACGAACACCACCTCGGGCGGTGGCTCCTCGAGGACCTTGAGGAGGGCGTTGGCGGCGGCCTCGGTCATCCTGTCGGCCTCGTCGAGGATGAACACGGCGGTCGGGGCCTCGTGGTGGGTGCGGGAGGCCTCCTCGCGGACGGCGCGGACGTCCTCGACCAGGAGGTTGTCGCCCTCGGGGACGATCAGGTGGACGTCGGGGTGGACGCCTCGGAGGATGCGCCGGCAGGTGTCGCAGGTGCCGTCGCCGCCGGCCGGGCAGTTCAGGGCGGCGGCGAACACCCTGGCCGTGTGGAGCTTGCCGATCCCGGGGGGGCCGGTGAACAGCCAGGCGTGGGTGACCCGGCCTCCGGCCACCGCGTCCTTGAGCATGGCCACCGCCTCGTCGTGGCCGACGACCATGTCCCAGATCGAGCTCATGCCTGCACCCGATCCGCCGGGGCACCCCTGTGGGGTTCCCCGGACCCCTCCAGGAGGGCGAGGGCGGCGGCCTGGACCCGGGCGGCGACCTCGGGGACGGGGGCGGCGGCGGCGACCACGGCGAAGCGCTCGGGATCGGCGGCGGCCAGGTCGCGGAAGGCCTGGCGGACGCGCTGGTGGAAGCCGAGGTCCTGGGCCTCGATCCGGTCCAGCTGGCCGCCGCGGCGGCGCAGGCCGGACGCCGGGTCGAGGTCGAGCAGCACGACCAGGTCGGGCAGCAGCCCGCCGGTGGCGAACCGGTTGACCTCCTCGACCGGGCTCTGGCCCAGCCCGCGGCCGGCGCCCTGGTAGGCCAGGGACGAGTCCAGGTAGCGGTCGCAGAGCACGACCGCGCCCCGCTCCAGGGCGGGGCGGATCACCGCTTCGACGAGCTCGGCCCGGGCGGCCGCGAACAGCAGCGCCTCGGCCCGCGGGTGGAGCTCCGCCTCCGGGTCGAGCAGCACCGCCCGGACCCGCTCCCCCGCCGGGGTGCCACCGGGCTCGCGGGTCACGACCACCTCGCGGCCCCGGCCCTCCAGGACCCGGCGGAGCAGCTCCAGCTGGGTGGACTTGCCGGACCCCTCGACCCCCTCGAAGGCGATCAGGCGGCCCGGGTCACCCATCGGACACCCCGGGTCAGACGGTGACGAGCTCGGAGACCCGGACCTGGGTGCCGCACTTGGCGCAGGTGGCGGTGTTCGGGTCCTTGTCAGGGGCGAGCAGGCTGCCGCAGCTCGGGCAGGGCTGGGACAGCGGCGCCTGCCAGAGGGCGAAGTCGCAGTCCGGGTAGCGGTTGCAGCTGTAGAAGGTCTTGCCGCGCTTGGTCCGCTTGGAGACGATCTCGCCCTGCCCGCACTTGGGGCAGGTCCCGTACGACTGCTCGCCCAGGTTCTTGATGCCCTTGCACTTGGGGTAGTCGGAGCAGCCAAGGAACGGCCCGAACCGCCCGCTGCGCTTGATCATCGGCTTGCCGCACTTGGGGCAGGGCACGTCGGTCAGCTCCGGCTCGGCCTGCTCGGCGGCCTGCTCGGCCGACTGGTTGGCGTTGCGCCGGTACTTGCAGTCCGGATAGCGGCTGCAGGACAGGAACCAGCCGTAGCGGCCCCACTTGCGGACCAGCTTGGCCCCGGTCTCCTCGCCGCAGGTGGGACAGAGCTCGTCGGTCGCCTCCTCGGGCCGCGACACCTTCTCCTGACGCTCGGCGATGGTGCCCTCGACCTCCTCGAAGAAGGTCTTGACCAACGGCTCCCACGGCTTGGCGCCGCTGGCGATGCGGTCCAGGTCCTCTTCCATCTCGGCGGTGAAGCCGAGGTCGATGACCTTGGGGAAGACGTCGGCGAGCAGGTCGGTGACCACGATGCCGACGTCCTCGGGGTGGAACCGCTTGCGGTCCAGCCGCACGTACTTGCGGTCCATCAGGGTCGAGATGGTCGGCGAGTAGGTCGAGGGACGGCCGATGCCGTGCTCCTCCAGCGCCTTGACCAGGCTGGCCTCGGTGTAGCGGGGTGGCGGCTCGGTGAAGTGCTGCTCGGGGGTGAGCTCGACCAGCCGCAGCACCTGCCCGACGGTCAGCTCGGGGAGGGTGCCGGCCTCCTCCTCGACGTCGTCGTCGCGGCCCTCCAGGTACACCCGGACGAACCCGTCGAAGCGCAGCACCGACCCGGTGGCCCGGAAGATCAGCTCCCCGGCCTTGATGTCGACGCTGGTCTGGTCGTACAGGGCCTGGGCCATCTGGGAGGCGACGGCCCGCTTCCAGATCAGGTCGTACAGCTTGCGCTGGGCCGGGTCGAGGTGGGCGGCGACCGCCTCGGGAGTGCGGGCGACCACGGTCGGCCGGATCCCCTCATGGGCCTCCTGGGCCTGCTTGGCCTTGGCCTTGTACTGGGTGCGCTTGACGTAGTTGCGGCCGTAGCGCTCGGCGACCAGGGCGGCGATGTCGTCCTGGGCGGCCGAGGACAGGGCCGGGGAGTCGGTGCGCATATAGGTGATGAGCCCGACCGAGCCCTCGCCCGGCAGTTCGATCCCCTCGTACAGCTGCTGGGCCACGGCCATGGTCCGCTTGGAGGAGAAGCCGAGCTTGCGGGAGGCCTCCTGCTGCAGGGTGGAGGTGATGAACGGGGGCGCGGCGCTGCGCTTGCGCTCGCTCTTGTCGACCCGGGCGACCGTCCAGGTGGCGGCCCGCGACGCCTCGGCGGCGGCGGTGGCCGAGCCCTCGTCGCCGAGGACGAACTTCTGCTTCTCGCCCACCGGGTAGCGGGCGTGGACGCCCTCGGAGGCGTCGGTGGCCAGGTCGGCCTCAAGGCTCCAGTACTCGCGGGCCTGGAAGGCGTCGATCTCACGCTCGCGGTCGACGATCATCTTGAGCGCGGCCGACTGGACCCGGCCGGCGGACAGGCCGGCCCTGACCTTGCGCCACAGCACCGGCGACAGCTTGTAGCCGACGATCCGGTCGACCACCCGTCGGGCCTGCTGGGCGTCGACCAGGCGGTCGTCGATGTCTCTGGGGTCGGCGAAGGCCCGCCGGACCGCGTCGGCGGTGATCTCGGTGAAGGTGACCCGCCGGGTCGAGGCGGCGGTCAGCTTGGCCGCCTCGGCGATGTGCCAGGCGATCGCCTCACCCTCGCGGTCGGGGTCGGTGGCGAGGAACACCAGGTCGGCCGACTTGGCCGCCTTGCGGATGCTGGAGACGACCTTCTTGCCCTTCTGGGTCACCTCGTAGGTGACGGTGACGCCGCCGTTGATGTCCACGGCAAAGTCGGACTTGGGCAGGTCACGGACGTGGCCCATCGAGGCGACCACGTCGTAGTCCTTGCCCAGGTACTTGCCGATGGTCTTCGCCTTGGCCGGCGACTCGACCACGACCAGGTTGCGTGCCAATGGAAATCCTTTGTTCATCGTGGGGAGATCGGGTGGAACGGCGTAGTGTTGCCGACCGCCCGCCTGTTCTGTCAAGGCCGGAACAGCCTCCCGTATTCCTGATGACCGTACACCGGGCCGTCCACAGGCCCCCTTGGCCGGCCGCTCAGGAGGACGGTGTCGAGGTTTTCGGGTGGGAGTTCGGCTGGTTGGGCAGGGGTGGCTCGTCGGGCGGCGTGCCCATGGTGACCCCGCCCATGCGGCTGGAGCGCCACAGCGCCCATGCGAGCACGGCCACGGCCACAAGGGCGATCCCGAACCGCAGCAGGTCGTCGTCGGAGAGGGCGACAACGGTCGGGGCGATCAGCACCGCGACCAGGTTCATCACCTTGATCAGGGGGTTCAGGGCCGGGCCGGCGGTGTCCTTGAACGGGTCGCCGACGGTGTCGCCGATCACGGTCGCCTTGTGGGGCTCGGAGTTCTTGCCGCCGTGGTGGCCGTCCTCGACGTACTTCTTGGCGTTGTCCCAGGCGCCCCCCGACACCGACAGCATGACGGCCAGCAGCTGACCGGTGAGGATGGCGCCGGCCAGGTAGGCGCCGAGGGCGGCCGACTCGAACAGGAAGCCGGTGGCGATCGGGGCCAGCACTGCCAGCAGCCCCGGGGTCAGCAGCTCGCGAAGCGAGTCCTTGGTGCAGATGTCGACCACGGCGCCGTAGTCGGGGCGCTCGTCGTAGGTCATGATCCCGGGGTGCTCGCGGAACTGCTTACGGACCTCGAACACCACCCGGCCCGCGGCCCGGCCCACGGCCCGGATCGCCTGGGCCGAGAACATGAACGCCACCGACCCGCCGATCAGCAGGCCGACCAGGACGCTGGGCTGCTCGATCGGGATGTCGACGTTCTCGAGAGGCACGCCGGCGACGAGCAGGGCCTGGCGGAACGAGCCGAACAGGCTGGTCGCGGCCAGCACGGCGGTGGCGATGGCCACGCCCTTGGTGATCGCCTTGGTGGTGTTGCCGACCGCGTCCAGGGAGGTCAGCACCTCGGCCCCCCGAGGCCCGATGTCGCCGGACATCTCGGCGATGCCCTGGGCGTTGTCGCTGATCGGCCCGAAGGTGTCCATGGAGACGACCACGCCAACAGTGGTGAGCATGCCCATGCCGGCCAGGGAGATCATGTAGAGCTGGAAGTCGAGGCCCTCGCCGCTGCCGATGATCACCGCCCCGACGATCGCCCCGGCGACGGCCAGGATGGCATAGACCGACGCCTCCAGGCCGGTGGAGAACCCGGCCAGGATGGTGGTCGCCGGCCCGGTCTCCGACGCCTCGGCGATCTCCTGCACCGGCTTGTACTCGGTGGCCGTGTAGTAGGAGGTCATCAGCTGGATCACCGTGGAGAGGGCGAGCCCGAGAGCGACCGCGGCCACCGGCCGCCAGTCCTTGACGTAGACGATCGAGGCGATCGCGACCAGCACCAGCGAGATGCCGGCCGAGGCGAAGAACCCACGGTTGATGGTGCGCATGCCGCTCTCGGTCTCCGAGCGCGGCCGGACCAGGTAGATCCCGGCGATCGAGGAGACGATCCCGATGGCCTGCACGACCAGGGGGAACAGCAGCCCGACCTCGGGCCGGTCGGGGAAGGCGGCCAGGCCGAGCACGATGGCCGCGACCAGCGTCACCTCGAAGGACTCGAACAGGTCGGCGGCCATGCCGGCGCAGTCGCCGACGTTGTCACCCACGTTGTCGGCGATGGTGGCCGCGTTGCGAGGGTCGTCCTCGGGGATCGACTGCTCGACCTTGCCGACCAGGTCGGCCCCGACGTCGGCCGCCTTGGTGAAGATGCCCCCGCCGACCCGCATGAACATGGCCAGCAGGGCCGCCCCGAAGCCGAACCCGAACAGCACACTGGCGGCGTCGCCCTGGTAGACCAGGACCACCCCGGCGGCGCCGAGCAGGCCCAGCCCGACCACGAACATGCCGGCCACCCCGCCGGCCCGGAAGGCGATCGGCATGGCCTTGAGCAGCCCACCCTGGTCGGCCGCGGCCGCGACCCGCACGTTGGCCCGGACGGCCAGGTTCATGCCGGTGTAGCCGGCCAGGGCGGAGAAGACAGCCCCGACCAGGAAGGCGGCCGAGCGGCCGATCCGCACCGCGCCCGTGTCGGCCTCCAGCAGCAGCAGGAGGAAGAAGAGGAGGGCGACGAACACGGCCACGGTGCGGAACTGCCGGCTCAGGTAGGCGCGGCTGCCCTCCTGAATGGCGCGGGCGATCTCGCGCATCTTGTCGGTGCCCTGGTCGGCGGCCAGCACCTGCCTGACCAGGATGAACGCGACCAGCAGGGCCAGCAGGCAGACCGCCATGATGGCGAACAGGGCAAGGTGCTCCCCGGAGCCGAACTCGACGTCGGCGCTTGCCTCCTGCGCCAGCAGCCGTACTGGGCTCATCAGACCTCCTCGACGCCCCAGCGCTGGGGCGTTGGATCAAGCCCGGGGTCCGGGCCGAGGCCCTGGACGAATCGAGCGGAAAATGTCGAGCGCGGGCCCCGGCCCGGCGTCGTCCCAGCTGCCTGCCCAGGGAACCGGCCGTCCCGCGAGCCCGCGAGGATTGGGCGGATCATAGCTACGGGCCCGAGAACCGGGCAAGCCGTGAAAAGGTTGCCCACGCCTCAAGTCAGGGGCGACGGCAGGTCGACGCCAGGGATCGGGCCAGGCCCCTGAGGACCCCGGCGCAGCCAGAAGCTGGTCCGGTTGCCGCCGCCCTCCAGGGTCGAGGTCTTGAGGTCGTCGACCAGGGCACCGATCAGGGCCAGGCCGAGCTCGCGGTCGTCGACCTCACCGCCGGCGGCGCCCTCGGGGCCGGCCGAGGCCGCCGGTGCCCGGTCGCGGACCTCGATGCCGAAGCGGTCGGGGGCCTCGACCAGGTCGACCTCGATCTGGTCGGGCAGGCCGGCCCGGTTCAGGTCGCCGACCGCGACCGCGCAGGTCTCGGAGACGGCCACCTTGAGGTCCTCGATGCCCTCCTCGCCCATGCCGGCCTTGCGGGCGACGACGCCGACGACCAGCCGGATGGTGCCTAGCAGCCGTGCCTCCGGGGCAAAGGCCAGGCGGACGGTGGCCGGCACGCCGCCGGCGTCGGCATCCACGGCCGCGCCGCTACTCGACCGGGGCCGAGATGGCGTCGGCGACCGAGCTGTGGATCGGGAAGACCTTGGTCAGCCCGGTGATCCGGAAGATCTTGAGGATCTTCTCCTGGGTGCAGACAAGCTGCAGCGAGCCGTCGTGGTTGCGAACCCGCTTGAGCCCGCCGACCAGCACCCCGAGCCCGGTCGAGTCCAGGAAGTCGACCTTCTCCAGGTCGACCACGATGTGGTAGGACCCGTCGCTGACCAGCTCGATCAGCTGCTCGCGCAGCTTTGGCGCGGTGTAGACGTCAATCTCGCCGGCCACTTCGAGCACCGAGTGGTCGCCTTCCTTGTGCACGTTGAGGTCGAGATCCATCCTCTCTCCAGTCTCGCGGGCTGAGGACGTGCAACGATAGGCTGCCGAGGCGCCTCCGAGCAACGTCAGGGGGGTTTGGTAGCCTACGCAGCGCACGGCAAACCTCCTCCCGAGAACTGGTGATCGTGGCTGCACGCAACAACTCGAAGTTCCGAATGGCCGGTCTGGCCGGTGTTCTGACGGGGGTCCTGCTGGCCGGAGGCTGCACCTCGGGCGGGGGGTCGGGGACCGACGAGCAGGCGCCCGGGTCCTCCGCTGCCCCGGCCGCGCCGGCCCAGCCGCTCAAGGTCGAGCTGGTCACCATGGCCAAGGTGCCCCCGGGCGGGCCGAGCCCCAAGAGCGCGGCCACGCAGGCCGAACCCGGGCTGGAGCGGTTCCTCGACCGCTACCTGACCGTCGCCTTCGTCAACGCGGCCGGGGGCGAGGCCGGCTGGGACGGCCTCATCGGGCTGTTCGACAAGCCAGTCCGGGCCTCGGCCCGCAAGCAGCTCGACGCCCTGTCCCTCGGGACCGACGCGCCCAAGGTCAGCGCCGTGCGGCCGAGCCGGGCCAGCGCCTGGGCGGTGGTCCTGTACGGCGAGCAGCGGCCGGAGGCGGCCACCGTCCGGCTCGCCTTCGACGGCACCGCCGACACCGCCCAGGGCAGCGGGCAGGTCCACCTCCGCTCGGTGCTCCAGCTGCTGGCCACCGGTGAAGGCTGGCGGATCGCCGCCTTCGACAGCCGGACAGGGCCGCCCAAGTGACCAGACGAGGCCTCACCCTGATCGCCGCCCTTGGGCTGGTGGCGGCGCTGGCCGCCGGCCTGGTGGTCGCGACCTCGCCCCGCCAGCCGGCCACCGCCCAGGACGCCGCGGCGGTCACGGTCCAGCGGGCGCATGCAGGGTCGGCCACACCGACCCTGAAGCGGCGGGTCGTGCTCCTGACCATCGGGTCGGACTCGGGGGCGCCCAAGTTCGGCCGCGGCGGCGCCATGGAGAGCGGCCGGGCCGACGCCCTCCAGCTGGTCATCATCGACACCACCAAGCGCAAGGGCGCCGTGGTCAGCTTCCCCCGCGACAGCTACGTGCCCATCCCCGGGCACGGCACCAACAAGATCAACGCCGCCATGGCCTTCGGGGGCCCGCCGCTGCTGGTCGCGACCTTCGAGCGGCTCACCGGCCTGACCATCGACTACTACGCCCTAACCTCGTTCGACGGCCTCACCGACATCGTCAACAAGGTCGGCAAGGTCCAGGTCAACGTGGACATGAACCTGCGCGACCATTTCGCCGGCGCCTTCCTGAACAAGGGCAAGCGCAACCTCACCGGCGGCCAGGCCCTCGCCTACGCCCGCGCCCGCAAGACTCTTCCCGGCGGCGACTTCGACCGCTCGCGGCACCAGGGCCAGCTGCTCCTCGGCGGCCTCACCACCTACCAGCGCCAGGTCGCCGAGGACCCGACCAAGGTGCTGACCTGGCTCGGGATCATCCGCGACGAGGTCAAGACCGACCTGCCGTTCCCCGAGCTGCTGCGCCTGGCCCTGCTCGCCACCGACGTCCCGGCCAGCGGCATCAAGAACGTCCCCGTGCCCAGCGTCGCCGGCAGCGCCGGGAGCGCCTCGGTGGTCCGCCTCCAGCCAGGCGCCTACTCGCTGTTCGGCCGCCTCCGGGCCGGCAAGCTGGGCTGACCCGGGGTCCATTGGGGCCTGTGGGGGCCTGTGGACAAGCATGCGCCTCGCCCGCGCCGTTGGACTACGCTCCCCCACCGGGGGACTCGGCGCGGGCGCTCGGGTCGAGGCGTGGGCTGGGATGAAGCGGTCGGTGATGTCGGGATCGCGGATACCATGACGGCGTGGACGACCCTGTCGTGCTGGTGGACGACCTCACCGGCGACCCCGACTACCGCGGCCAGCTCGTGCACCTGGAGCGCCTGCCGGCACGGCCGGCACGGCTGGCCGACCCGCCGGACGACCTGCCCGAGGTGGTCCGCTCGCGGCTGGCCGCCCGGGGCCTGACCGCGCTCTGGTCCCACCAGGCGGCGGCGGTCGCCCTGGCCCGCGCCGGCCGCAACGTCGTGGTGGCCACCGGCACCGCCTCCGGCAAGAGCCTCTGCTACCAGCTCCCGGTGTTCGACGCCCTGCTCGGCGACGGCCACCGCAGCGCCCTGTACCTCTCCCCCACCAAGGCGCTGGCCCGCGACCAGCTCCGCGCCGTCCGCTCGTTCGCGCTCGCCGGGATCAGGGCGTCCGCCTACGACGGCGACACCCCCTCGGCCGACCGGCCGATGATCCGCCGCAGCGCCAACCTGGTGCTGACCAACCCGGACATGCTCCACCGCGGCATCCTCCCCGGCCACGAGCGCTGGGCGGCCTTCCTGGGCCGGCTCTCCTACGTGGTCGTGGACGAGGCTCACACCCTGCGCGGGGTGTTCGGCTCCCATGTGGCGGCGATCCTGCGCCGCCTGCGCCGCCTGGCCGCCCGCTACGGGGCCAGCCCGACCTTCGTGCTCGCCTCGGCCACTCTGGGGAACCCGGCCGAGCTGGCCACCCGGCTGGTCGGCCTTCCGGTCGAGGCGGTCACCGAGGACGGCTCCCCGCGCGGCCCGGTCTCGTTCGCCCTCTGGGAGCCGCCGCTGCTGGACGAGACCACCGGCCTGCGCCGCAGCGCCAACACCGAGTCGGCGACCTGGCTGGCCGCCGCCGTCGAGGCCGGGGTGCGGACCCTGTGCTTCACCCGCTCCCGCAAGTCGGCCGAGCTGGTCGCCACCTTCGCCCGGCACCGGGTCGCCGCGGTCGACCGCCGCCTGGCCGGCCGGGTCCGCGCCTACCGGGCCGGCTACCTGGCCTCCGAGCGGCGCGAGCTGGAGCAGGGCCTGGTCTCGGGCCGGCTGCTCGGGCTGGCCACCACCAACGCCCTCGAGCTGGGCATGGACGTCGGCGGCCTGGACGCCGTCGTGCTCGACGGCTACCCCGGCACGGTCGCCTCGATGTGGCAGCAGGCCGGCCGGGCCGGCCGCCAGGGCGAGCCGTCCCTGGCCGTGCTGGTCGGCAAGGACGACCCGCTCGACGCCTACCTCCTGCACCATCCCGGCGACCTGTTCGGCCGCCCCCACGAGGCCGCCCTGGTCGACCCCGGCAACCCGTACGTGCTCGCGCCCCACCTGCTGTGCGCCGCCTTCGAGGCCCCGCTGACCGACCGGGACATGGAGCTGTTCGGGGGCGACGGAGCGCGGGCCCTGGCCGACGCCCTCGAGGCCGAGGGGTCGCTGCGCCGCCGCCGGGACCGGCTGCACCCCGGCTCCGGCCTCAGCCAGGCCGACCAGGTCGACATCCGCAACGCCGGCGGCAGCCCGGTCACCATCGTCGCCGCCGACTCGGGCCAGGTCATCGGCACCGTCGACCGGGCCAGAGCGCCCTCGACCGTGCACCGGGGCGCCGTCTACCTCCACCAGGGCGAGAACTTCCGGGTCGCCGAGCTCGACCTCGAGGAGGGCGTCGCCCTGGTCACCGAGGCCAAGGGCGACGAGTACACCCAGGCGCGGAGCGACATCGACGTGACCGTGGTCGAGCCGACCCGACGGGTCGCGCTCCCCCGCTCCACCCTCTGGCTGGGCCGGGTCGACGTCTCCGAGCAGGTGGTCGGCTACGAGCGCCGCCGGGTCGGGACCAGCGAGCTGCTCGGCTACGAGGACCTCGACCTGCCCCCGGCCCGGCTCCAGACCGTCGCCTACTGGTACACCCTCTCGCCCGCCCTGCTGGACGCCGCCGACCTCGACCCCAAGGACATCCCCGGCGCCGCCCACGCCGCCGAGCACGCCCAGATCGGACTGCTCCCCCTGTTCGCCATGTGCGACCGCTGGGACATCGGCGGCCTCTCCACCGCCTGGCACCCCGACACCGGTGCGGCCACCATCTTCGTCTACGACGGCTACCCCGGCGGTGCCGGCATCGCCGAGCAGGGCCACCGTCGCGCCCTCGCCCACCTCCGCGCCACCCGCGACACCGTCGGTTCCTGCCCCTGCGACACCGGCTGCCCCTCCTGCGTCCAGTCCCCCAAGTGCGGCAACGGCAACAACCCCCTGGACAAGGCCGGCGCCGTCCGGCTACTCGACGAGCTGCTGGCCGATCTGGGGGCTGTCCCGGGCGCCGGGGTGGACGGACCGGCGGGCTCGGTGAGCCACGCGGTGGGGTCCGGGGCTGGAGGATGAGCCGCTATGTGGGAGTGGCCGGCGCCTCCCAGCCGGAGCCGCCGCTGCTTGACCAGGCCGAGCTGCTGGGGCGGCGGCTGGCCGAGGCTGGCGCGATCGTGGTCTGCGGCGGCGGGCCCGGGGTGATGGAAGCGGTCTGCCGCGGCGCCCAGTCGGCGGGCGGCACCACCGTGGGCCTCCTGCCGGGCCTCGACCGCGCCGAGGGCAATCCCTATCTCACCATCTCCGTCCCGACCGGCCTCGGCCAGGGCCGTAACCTCCTCCTGGTCCGCTCCAGTGACGCCGTGATCGCCGTCGGCGGTGGCTTCGGCACCCTCTCCGAGATCGCCATCGCCCTGCGCACCGGCACCCCGGTGATCGGCCTCGCCACCTGGTCCCTCCATCTCGGTTCCCACCAGGTCGACGCCTTCCCCGTCGCCGACACCCCCGACGCCGCCGCCCAGCTCGCCCTCGACGCCGCC
>JASLIH010000404.1 GCA_030152105.1 Actinomycetes bacterium | reverse complement strand
GCTGGCCCTGCTCGACCCGGCGGCCGGGGCGCCGGCCGTCGGCGACCTGAGGCTCTGGCGGGCCGGGCTGACCGCCCGGGCCGGGACCCTGCGGCAGGTGGAGCGGGAGGTGGCCACCGACCTGGCCGGGGCGTCCAGGGTGTGGCTGGCCGGGCGGGAGGGGCGGCTGCGCGACCGGCTGGTCCTGCTGGCCGTGATCCTGGTCGCCTCCCTGGCCGCGGTGCTCCTGGTGGTCACGGGCCCGCTCGGCCGGGGCGCGGCCGGCTGGGGCGGGGCGCTGGTGCCCGGCCTGGCCAAGCGGGGCCAGGCGCTGGCCGCCCGCCAGCTCCAGCTGCTCGAGGAGCTGGCCACCGAGGAGCCCGACCCGCACCGTCGCCAGGGCCTGCTGGGGGTCGACCACCTGGCCAACCGGCTGCGCCGCACCGCCGAGACCCTGTTCTCGGTGGCCGGCACCGAGCCCGCCGGCCGCTGGGCCCGCCCGGTGCCTATGAACGTGCTCCTGCGCTCGGCCGTCGCCGAGGCCGACCCCGGTGGCCCGGCCGTCGCCAGCGAGCCAGGCCAGGAGGGGTCCGGTGCCCAGGTGTACCGGGGGCGGCGGGTCGACCTGCTGACCACCGGCGAGGTCGAGGTCGAGGGGCCGGCCGGGATCGACCTGGTGCACCTGCTGGCCGAGCTGATCGAGAACGCCGTCACCTTCTCCGCCCCCCGGCACCAAGGCCCTGGTGGCCGGCCAGCCGCTGCCCGCCGGCTACCTGCTCGAGATCGAGGACCAGGGCCTTGGGATGACCGACGAGCAGCTGGTCAAGGTCAATCAGCGCCTCGCCAAGCCGCCCGACGTCGACTTCGCCCTGGCCAAGATGCTCGGCTTCTTCGTGGTCACCCAGCTCGCCTCCAAGCACGGGATCAGGGTCCAGCTCCGCCACTCCTGGTACGGCGGCGTGACCGCCCTGGTGCTGCTGCCCCGCCAGCTGATCGTGGACCCGGCCGAGGCGCCCCGGCTGGCCGACGGGTCGGCCGTCCACCCGGCCGACCCGGACCTGGACTGGGTCGACAGCCGGGTGCCAATGGTCCACGTGCCGCTGGGCGGTCACCGCCCTCGGTCGTCGCCCTAGGGGGCGTTGGTGGGGCTGGCGGAACCGACCAGCTTGCAGCCGACCTGGTACTTGGCGCAGCGGTACAGGGCCAGGAAGGCGTAGGCGTCAAAGCCGGTCTCGCTGTCGGTCGGCCGTAGGCCCAGGTACTCGGGCGGCATGTTGAAGCGGTCGGCCATCGCCTGGACGACCCCGGCGGGCTTGAGGTAGCGGCGGTCGGCGTCCCAGTAGGAGAGGAACCCGCCCCGCAGCGCCGGGCGGTAGGCGACCCGGTCGGCGGCCCGGACGACGCCGTCCTCGCCGATCTGGACCCGCAGGGCCAGGTTGGCCACAGCGTCGGCGTAGTGGCGGCGGTCGAGCTCCCCGCCGCTGTAGCCGAGCACCGTCTCCAGCATGCCGAAGGTGAAGGTCCGTACGGCGCTGGCCCGCTCCCGGTCGCAGCCCAGCGGGGTGCAGCGGGGGACGCCGAAGCCGAGCCGGTCGAAGTGTCGCTCCAGCTCGTCGGCGGTCCGGCTGGCCGAGGTGGTGACCATCGGCAGCAGCGCCGACTGGTCCCGGTAGGCGTTGTCGGGCGACTCGCCGCGGTTCAGGGCCTGGAGAGCCTCGATCGCCGGCAGCAGGGTGTCGTAGCGCGCCGCCAGCAGGTACGGCTGCACGTTGCCCACACACGCCTTGGACCGGTAGGGGTAGGCCAGGGGCGTGGCCGGCGGGTCGAGCTGGCAGTCGCCGTAGGCGTCCAGGAACGGCTCGTGGCGGTAGCTGAAGTCGCGCGGGGCGTCGCGGCCGCGGCCGAAGATGGCCGCCCGGAGGTCCCGCCCGGGCACGAACCCGGCCTTGAGCATGAACCGGGCCAGGGCGGTCGAGCGGTTGTCGTCGTTGCGGCTGACCGCGTGCAGCCAGGCCAGCTGGGTCGCGTGGCGGACCGTGTAGCGGAAGCTGCGCAGGTGGCCGGCCTCGCGGATGGGGAAGCTGCGGCGCAGGACCGGCGGCTGGCCGTCGACCGGCCCGGCCGCGAAGGTGCCGAGGCGGACGTCGTCGAGCCAGACCTCGGCCGTCGTCGCCGGGTCGTCGAAGGAGAGCGCGGTCACGCTCACCTGGTACCGGCCGCCGCCGACGTCCCAGTCGATCTGGGCCCGCAGCCGCAGCCCGTCGGCCGAGGACGGGGTGGCGTAGCGCAGCTCGTAGGCCTCGGTGGCGTAGCCCGACTCGAGGCTGCGGATGGCGGTGGGCAGCGGGCACGCGGAGGGCTCGCAGGTGCCGTTGTCGCCCTGGCCCAGCAGCACCCAGCGCCTGTAGCCCGGGAACCGCACCCGGATCGGCAGCCCGTAGTGCTCGGACTGGACCGCCCCGGCCCGGCCGAGCGGCTTGTAGAGCCCGCCCAGGAACTGCTCGCCGTTGGCGATGGCCCCGTTCAGGCTGGCCAGGGTCGGGGCCGTGACCGGGACGGGCGGCGGCGGGGTCGACGCCCCCAGGCGGTCCACCATGGCCACGATAGAGCCGGCGACCATAGCCGTGGCCAGGGTGCCGGCGACCGTCAGGAGGGCCACCGAGCGGCGCCACAGCGGCGGCTTGGGCCCCTCGGGCGGGGCCGGGTCGCGGGCCACCGTCGCCGGCACGCCCACCCACACCCCGAAGGGCGGCGGGCGATCCGGGACCCCGCCGGCAGGCGACCACATCCGCGACATGAACCTCCCCCGTCCCCGGCCACCCTGCCCAGGTTGCCGGGATTGTCATCAGGGGGGTTGGGGCCGCCCATCGGGAGACCTACCTAGTGCCGCCAGGGCAGGCCGGCCGGCCACCGACCAGGAGGCCGATGGCCCGGACGGCCCGACGCGGCAGGTCACGGGCGCCCTGCCGCCACGGCCTCCTCAGGCCCAGGACCAGGCCCGAGAGACCGAGCGGGCTCCGTACCGCCAGGTCACAACCCAGTCACGGCCGCTCGCAGGCGCACCTGTGCACCGTCGCGCCCTTTTGTTCATTTTTCTGTTTGGAGGCAAACACGCGTATCCCCTAGTATTCAGCCGATCAACCGAGGGGGGCTGCCATGAGACGGGTCAGGGTGCTGGTGGTCGACGACCACCAGATGCTGCGCGAAGCGCTGGTCGGGATGCTGGAGGCGTCCGGCTTCGAGGTCGTCGGGGCGGTCGCCGACGGTGCCGACGCAACCTCCCTGGCCACCGAGCTGGTCCCCGACGTGATCCTGATGGACCTGTCCATGCCCGTCCTCAACGGCCTCGACGCGACCCGGCTGCTGCGCGAGGTCGTGCCGTCGATGGCCATCGTGATCTTCAGCGCCTTCGAGAGCGCCGACCTCAAGCGCCAGGCCTACGATGCGGGGGCGGTCGCCTTCCTCCCCAAGGGCTGCAGCAACGAGCGGCTGCGGGCCACCCTTGAGGCCGCCGTCACCGTCGCCGGCAGCAACCTCCGCCGAGCCTGACCCGGCGCTCGGCCCGTAGCGGAACCCGGCCCCACCGGCCCGCCGCTGTGGCACGGTTGGCCGTGGAAGGACCGGCGTTCCCGCTGGAGCGCACGTCGCTGGAGGCCCCATGTCGAATCTCGTGCCTGTCGTCGTCGAGCAGACCAGCCGGGGTGAGCGGTCGTTCGACCTGTACTCGAGGCTGCTGAGCGGCCGGATCGTCTTCCTCGGGACCCCGATCGACGACACCAGCGCCAACCTGATCATGGCCCAGCTGATCCACCTGGAGAGCGAGGACCCCGACAAGGACATCCAGCTCTACATCAACTCGCCCGGCGGGTCGGTCACGGCCCTGCTCGGCATCTACGACACGATGCGCTACATCCGCTGCGACGTCGCCACCACCTGTCTCGGCTGGGCGGCCTCGGCGGCGGCGGTCGTCCTGGCCGCGGGCACACCCGGCAAGCGCTACGCCCTCCCCCACTCGACTGTCCTGCTCCACCAGCCGCACGGCGGCGCCCAGGGCCAGTCGGTCGACATCGACATCCAGGCCCGGGAGATCCTGCGCCAGCGGGCCCTGGTCGACCAGATCCTGGCCACCCACACCGGCCAGGACGTGGAGCGGATCGCCCGCGACACCGACCGGGACTTCATCCTCGGCGCCGACCAGGCCCTGGAGTACGGCCTGGTCGACGAGATCCTGACCGGGCGCCGGGTCGCCGATGCGCTCGCCCCGGCCGCCGCCGGCGGGTGACCGGCGTGCTCCCCGACCGCCGGCGCACCCCCGACCGGCCGCCGATGCCGGCCCTGACCGACGCCGAGTGCTCGCTCATCGACCACTACCTGGCCGTCGTCGACCTGGCGGCCCGCATCAACCCGGCCCGCAGCGGCGGCCACACCTACAGCGGCCTGCGGGCCGCCCAGTCCCTGGCCACCGAGGCCAGGTACCTGCTGGCCGCCCTCGAGCTGATGTGGGCCCGGGGCGAGCGCGAGATCCACGTCCCCACCCTCACCCAGGCCCTCCGGGCCCTTGACGGCGAACGTCGCGCCGCCAGGGTCACCATCCCGTCCTGACGGCGCTAGCGGCGCAACCGCACCGTCAAGGTGCCGGTGCCGTCGCCCAGCTCGACCAGCGTCGCCTCCCCGCCAGCCCCCTGGTAGCGGCCGGTGCCGCCGGTGACGGCCAGCTCCTTGGTCGGCGCGGCGGTGGTGAGCCCCTGGAAGGCGATCTGCCCGCCCGGCAGGCGCATGGTGCCGGTGCAGTGGATCAGGCCCTCGGTGGCGTCCACTATCGGGCAGGTGCCGCCCTCGTCACCGACCTGCTTGCCGCGCGACGACAGCAGGTCGTGGAAGATCACGTAGTCCCCCAGGCTCGGTCCGCCGTCCTGGTCGACGTCGATCAGCTTGAAGGGGCTGAACTGCACGTCGAGGTGGAGCGTCTTCGCCTTGTCGGGCGTGGCCGCCGGGGTGGCGCCGGCGATGGCGACACCGCCGAGCAGGAGCAGCACGGCCAGGGCCGTGCCGGTCAGGGCGATCCGTCGCATGCGGTCTCCTTGGCGATGGTGCGGGGGGATCGGTGCAGCTTGGCCCGCGAACGCAGGCCGCGCAAGCCGTAACGATGCCGGGACGGAAGGGGAGAATGCTGCCCCTGGGACCCCGGCCGAGGAGGTGGTGCGGTGAGCCTGGCCGCCCGACCGGCCACTGGACGCCGCTGGCCAGCCGTCCTGGCCTGGGCGGTCGCCTGCGTGACGGTGGCCAGCCTGGCCCCGGCGTACCGGCTGCTGTCGCTGGTGGGGGCCGAGGGCTCGGCCGAGAGGGCGCCCTCGATCGCCGCCACCGCGCCCGTGGCCCTGGCAGTGGTCAGCGCGGCCGCCGTGGGCGCGCTGGTGGCCAGCCGCCGGCCCCGCCACCCGGTCGGCTGGCTGCTCCTCGGGGTCGGCCTCGCGGTGGCCGTGAGTGTGCTCAGCGAGCCCTACGTGAAGTACGGGCTGCTGGTCCGGCCCGGGTCGGTGCCGGGTGCCCGCTCCCTTGTCCCGCTCCTGTACTCGACCTGGCTCGTCGGGCTGGGCTGCGCCGGCTTCGTGCTCCTGCTGACCCCCACCGGGTCGCTGCCCTCGCCCGGCTGGCGCTGGTGGGCCAGGGTGGCCGCGGCCGCGCCGGTGCTGGTCGTGCTGGGGTTCGCCGTGCAGCCCGACCCGATGGCCCCGGAGTACCTCGGCAACCCCCTGGCCGTCCCGGCGCTGGCCCCCGGGCTGCTGATCGCCGCCTTGGCCGGGATTGTCGTGATCGTCGCCGGCCTGGTGGTCGGGGCCGGGTCACTCGTGCTGCGGTTCCGCCGCGCCCACGGGACCGACCGCCTGCAGCTGCGCTGGCTGGCCCTGGCCGCGGCCTGCGCGCCCGCGCTCCTGCTGGCCGCCCTCGTCGCCGGGGTCCTGGGCAGAGACCCGGTGGTGCTGGCGTCCCTGTCGCTCTGCGTGGCCCTGCTCCCGCTGGCCACTGGCGCGGCGATCCTGCGTTACCGGCTGTACGACCTGGACCGGATCATCAGCCGGACCCTGGCCTATGGGCTGCTGACGGTGCTGCTCGGGCTGGGCTATGCCGCGGTGGTCCTGGGTTTGGGCCGGCTCCTGCCCGAGGGGTCCAGCCTGGTCGTGGCCGCCGCCACCCTGGCCGTGGCGGCGGTGTTCCAGCCGTTGCGTCGCCGCCTCCAGGCCGCGGTCGACCGGCGCTTCAACCGCCGCCGCCACGACGCCGCCCGGATCCTCCAGGGGTTCAGGGCCCGGCTCCGCGACCAGGTCGACCTCGACAGCCTGACCGCCGAGGTGCTGGCCGTGGTCGACCAGACGATGCAGCCCACCCAGGCGTCGCTGTGGCTCCGGCCGCAGGCGCCGTCCGACAGCGCACGGCCCGCCTGACCGGCGGCGCGGTGGGGCTGGCAGGCCGCGCGACCCCCTAGGGCCATCCAGCCGCCCGCATGGCTGTGGCCGAGCCAGATGCACGCCGGCGGCCCCGGGCACCTAGCCGGTGAGGCCGAGCCGGTGCGCGACGGCGGCGGCCTCGCCGCGGTTGGCCACGCCCAGTTTGGCCAGGATATTGGAGACGTGGACGCTGGCGGTCTTGTTGCTGATGAACAGGGCCTCGGCGATCTGGCGGTTGGTGCGGCCGTCGGCGACCAGCGCCAGGACCTCGCGCTCCCGGAGGGTGAGGCCGAGCTCGTCGGGCGGCGCCGTTGGGGCCTGCGCCGGGCCGTCCGGCGCTGCCTCGGGGAGTGCCAGCTCGATCCGCGCCCGCCGGCCCAGCGCGTCGATCTCGGCGGCCAGCAGCCGCGCGCCGAGCCCGCGGGCCAGTGTCCACGCCCTGGTCAATGCCTCACCGGCGGCCTGCCGGGGCGCTCCCTGGGCCAGCAGTGCCTCGGCCTGCCGCCAGCAGGCGTAGCCCGCCTTCCAGACGTGGCCGAGCGCCTCCCACGCCTGGGCGCCCTTGGCCCACCGCTCAGGGTCGCTCGGGCCGGTGACCCGGGACCACTCGGCCTCGGCGGTGAGCAGGTGGGCCGCCACGGCCGGTGTCGGCACCACCTCAGGCGCGGCAGTCGCCGCGCGGACCCGGTCGATCAGGCCGGCCGCCAGCTCGCGCGCGGTCCGCTCCTCCTCGTCGGCACGCCGCGCCCGGGCCTGCTCGGCCACGGCGGCCTCGACGGCCAGCCCGGTGCCGCACAGGTCGGCGATCCAGTAGGGCTCGTCGGAGGTGGCCAGAATCGCCAGCCCGTCGGCCACGGCGGCACGGGCGTCCGGCAGGCGGCCCTCCCAGACGGCGACCTCGGCGAGGCCCACAAACACCGGCGTGGCGTCCTGCGGGTCCAGCGGCGCCGGGGACTCCTCAAGGATGCGCTGGAAGTCCGCTTTCGCGCCGACGAGGTCGCCCCGCAGCAACCGAAGCGTCCCCCGGACGGTCAGCGGGCGGACCCAGTTTCCGGTTGACCGGAGATCAAGTTCGAACACCTCGTCCAGCAGTCGCTCGGCCTCCTCCAAGCGCCCGAGGCTCAGCAGTGAATTGGCCGCGTCGGGCAGCAGGTTGGAACCATAGCGTCCGAGCACGCCGAACCGGCGCGCCAGGTCGGCGCCGGCCAGGAAG